>SKGJ01000209.1 GCA_007117525.1 Alkalimonas sp. | reverse complement strand
GCATGAAACCTTGTTGTCCTTTGCTGCGTTGCAGCCGGCGTGCGACGTTTGAGGGCTGCAGCCAGCTTAGCGCAAACCAGCCAAGCAATAGCGCATTCAGGGTGGCAATAAGCCACCAGGCGAATGGGGGCAGCAGCGTCAAAAACAGATTCAGATTGAGCAACTGAGCCAACAACAAAGTGCTGAAAATCAGCACTGGCCAAAGCCGCGCCAACAACAAAGATGGCAAAATAACCATAGAAAATGCCAGCAATCCAAGTTGCAAGCCATGCCAGAAACTGGCTCCGGTGAGGTGCAGTAAGCTGCCACTAAGTAAACCGAATGCCAGCGCCACTGCCAGCAATAGGTTACGACTGTGCTGCCGAAAGTGTGGCAACAGCAACCAGCTGCGAGCTAGGGTTAGCGGTATAAACTGTAAGGGAATAAAAAATAGCAGTAGCATCATGGCAACCAGGGGTACCACGATAATCCCTTGCCAGTGGCTGCTAAAGAGGGTTGCAACGCTGGCTGCAAGCAGCAGCACCCAAACTGTTTGGATCATCCGGCTGGGCCAGAGCAGACGATGGCTGATAGAACGCCAGGTGTTCATCGATGAAACTCCAGGAAAATTTCTTCTAACCCAAGCTGCTCCACTCGAATGCTGGCGTGCAATGCTTGCTCCAATTCCTCTTTTTGTCCGGGGTGCCACTGCGACAGGGTGACGGTGCCCTGTTGACCCTGCACCTGCTGATGCAAGCAGTGAGGCAGTGACAGACTTGCTGGCAGAGGTTGTCTGGCGCTGATATGTAGCCGCACCACCGACTCTTTCAGGGTGTCCAGTTCGTCTTGCCACACCAAGTGCTGATCTTTTAACAGCCAGACTTTATTGGCGACCCGCTCCATATCAGTGACGATATGGGATGAGAAAATAATGACGCTTTGCTGATCAGCTGCGATGGTAACCAATTCGGTTAAAAACTGGCGCCGGGCCATCGGATCCAGACTGGCCACAGGCTCATCCAGAATCAGCAGCTCAGGCTTGTGGCTTAGCGCAAGGATAATCGCCAGCTTTTGCCGCTGACCGGGTGATAATTTGCTGACGCTGCGGGCCAGTGGGATGTCCCAGCTCTGGCAGAGACGCTGGCACAGCGCATGGTCCCAGCCTGGCTGGCAACGGGCAAACAGTTTGAGGTGTTCTTCGGCGGTCAACTGCGTCAGCAGCTCATCCTGCTGCGGTACAAAGCCTATTCGTTGCTTTTCGTTTGCCCCTATCTCGGTACTCAGAGTGCCAAAGAGCCGTACTTCACCCTGCTCTGGCACCGCGAAGCCGAGGATGGTTTCGAGCAAGGTGGTTTTGCCAGCGCCGTTTTTACCCAGCAGGGCAATGACATCGCCTTGCGCTGCGCTGGCGGTTATGTCCTTCAGTACCTGACGGCCTTGGTAGGCACGTCCTAACGCGGTGATTTCCAAAATAGGTGGCATAGGGCACTCCATGCAATCAATCTGTATTGATACACTAATACAGATTGATTGCAGGCGCAAGTAATGCATGGCCCTCTGGAATACAAAACGGGGTATAGCCTTACGCCAGTTTATCCAATAACGTGTGCATTGCTGAAATGAAGCTACCGATGCTGTAACCGACGATGCCGCCAATAGCAAATCCCATCATCACCCCTGGGCCCAAAAAGCGCAGCACCCTGGACCAGAGCCGTTGTTGGATTGCGTCCTGCCCCTTATGTGTTGGCAGATGAAACAACAACCAGGCTACGGCCACTGTCAGCAATGTTATCAGCATCAGTTGTAATGGTAGCTTTAGCAATTCAGTAGGCATCAGTTTCATACCACCTAGCACCGATAAAAATGCCAACAAAACAACCGTCGAAGGCAATTGAAACTCCTGCAGCCAGGCTTTATTGTCTGGTTGTTGCAGTACATCATTGGTTGCTACCTCCGCATACATCCTTGAGGTATGGCTCGCTAATACGTTGCCGCCTCGGATAAAATCCACTTGCAGCACGCCTTTTAGGTTTACTTGGGTGCGGATCCGAATGTGTTTTTCTGCATTTAACTGTACCAGGTACTCACTTTTGAGCCCCCAGTTCAGGCGGTTGATTTTTTCCTCACCATCCACCAGCACGATTTCACGGCCGGTTAAACCATGATAAAGAATTTCGATACTGTGTTGGTCGATGGTTTCCTTGACCGTGTAGTTAAGATCCATGGGTTGTATCCTCATTATCGTCGTCATTGCCAGGCAGAAACGCCAGAATGTCGCCAGGCTGACAATCCAAAGCTTTGCAGATTTCATTCAGCGTACTAAACCGAATGGCTTTCGCCCGGCCGCTACGTAACACACTTAAATTCTGCGGGGTGATGCCGATTTTTTCTGCCAGCTCGTTGGATTTCATTTTCCGCACCGCCAGCATCACATCTAGGTTAATTTGAATGGCCATTGCGCCCCTTAAATGGTTAGGTTTTGCTCGTCTTCAAGCTGCTGACCAGCTTTGAACAGCATGCTGGCAAACGGGAGTATGACGCCAAGGCCCAGCAAAGGCAGGTTGATGTGGGCCAGCAATGTCAAAAGGCGAATATCCAGACCCCAGGCCAGTTTTAGGCTACAGACCAGTAAAGCGGGAAAAAAGGCCACCAGCCAACAGTAGCTGGCCATTTGCATCCAAAGAACACGGTGGGCCGCTGCATAGGGGCTGTTTTGCTGATAGCTTTGAAACAAACGTTGCGCAATCAGAGTCAATGCCAACAACCCAACCAGGTTGGAGAACCAGAGCCCATGCTGGATGGCTTTCTCGGTTAATTCCGGCTCCAGTAAGGTGTGGGATAAAAAGACACACAGCTGAGCAAGGGTTAATACAACCAATCCCCAGGTAATAAAACCGACTTTTTTATTCATGTTCGAGGCATAGTGCTGAATGATCATGGGGTACCTCAGTGGTTGTTCAGAAAGTGATCAAGCTGTTTCAGTGCCGGGCGCAGCAAATGCAGGCCATAACCAATTGCTGCTGGGGCAACAAGCAGCAGCAAACTAAAGCGCCAGTGACCATTGGCGATCCAGCTGCCAAGTTCATAGCCCAGCATCAGGCCGCCGAACATCAAAAACAGGATGGCGACCAGGGTTTGTTGTTTCAGTGAATTGGACATAAGCGACTCCATGCGTGTTGTTTACACTCGCATTAAAGCCGAAATTGATTTGATGGGCAATAATTAATTATCGAAAAACAATCATTAATTATTGCAAAATGTTTCAGCGGCTAGGTCATGCGCTCGGTAAGATCCATCGAAAAGCTGGCCTGATCGGTCAGGCTGAGCCGCACTCCTTTAGATTGAAAGTGCAAATCGCTCAACTGCAGATTGGCTGGTAGTTCGTACACGATCAGGGTACCGGAGCTGATGGAAAACAGCTTGGTACGGCGATCGCTTTTTTCTTTCATGGTGCCGCTGACACCATCCCGCAAAATGGTGTGACCACTCACCTTCACGATCCCATCCTGGTAGGCTTCGACTTCACCGAGAAAAAAGCGGCTGTCATCCTCCGGGAACAAGCGCCGGTAGTTAATGAGGACCAATGATTTAGGTTGTAACATAACATAGCTCCTTGGTTAGATAAGGTGGCGCGCTGCATAAAGCTGCTGCCAGTGCTGGCCCTGCTTCTCTGCCACTTCGGTTTCAAAGTAGTGCTGCAACCGTCGCCGGTCTTCCGGGTTGTCTTTTAAGGCTGAGCCAAGCAAGAAATGCAGCAATTCGGTAATTTTTAGCTCGCCTTGATGGTAATACCAGGCATGCAGACAAAAAGTGTGGGCTACGGATACGGCTTCGGCGGTCGACATCGCGGCTCCAGCCAGTCGGTCGGTGCTGCGCCCGTCCAGGGTTTGACCATTGCGCAGCTCATGGAAGATGGTGACCAGCATTGCAAAAGGCGCGTGATCCAAAGTCAGCTCAATGCCGGCTTGTTGATTGAGTTTTTCTGTTTGCTGCAACACCACAGCAATTTCATCATCCAGCTGCCGAATGGGACGAATATGCTCAAAACTAAGCCGTCGTTTTAAGGCTGCACTCATCTGATGCAGTCCCTGATCAACGCTGTTGGCGGTGGCAATCACATTAAAGCCATGGCGGGCATACAGCACACCGTCCTCACCGGAGAGCTCCGGGATGGTAATCACCCGATCGGACAACAGGGACAAGGTCGCGTCCTGCAGCGGCTGTGGACAGCGCGACAACTCCTCAAACCGGACGCACTTGCCTTGTTGCATCGCTCGAAACAGCGGGCTGGGTACCAGCGCCTCCAGGCAGGGCCCTTTTTGACTCAGAATGGCTTGATTCCAGCTGTACAGCAATTGATGGATGGAGCTGACAGCGCCTCCCTGAATAATCAGGCTGGAATCGCCGGAGATAGCGGCTGTGAGCAGCTCCGACAGCCAGGACTTTGCGGTGCCAGGCTCACCGACCAGCAAGCTGCCTCTGTGGGTGCATAGGGCCACCACGATACGGGTCACAATGCCGGGATCGGCGACAAACTTACGCTCTATGCCAAGCTTTGAGCAGCCAAGAATAAATTTTTCGACGGCCTGAGGCGAAAGTTGCCAGCCCGGTGGTGGCGTCATCGGATCCCACTGCTTCAGTTGCTGCAGTTCGCTGGCATAGGCGATTTCTGCCGGTGTGCGTTGAGTGGCGGATTGGGTTGTCATCAGCGGCTTCCTCCACGCTGTTCTGGGGCCATGCGCTCTGCCGGTAAAATTCTAGGCAGTTCGGATAAAGGGATGACGCCGGCGATCACCAGGTCGAGTGCACTGTCGCGCATGGTAATTAAGCCTGAGTCCAGCGCTTGCCAGCGCAATTCGGCCACAGGCTGCTGCTTGGAAATCGCATTTCGGATGGCACTGTTCACCTGCATGTATTCGATAACCGCTACCCGGCCTTTGGTCCCCCGCTGATGGCAGTGTTCACAGCCTTTGCCTGCAAAGCTGCGGAAGCTGGCAGGGATGCCATCTGGGAACACCTCCTCCAGCAACAGTGGGTCGGGTTCGATTTCATGGCGGCAATGCGGGCAGATGCGTTTTGCCAGACGCTGGGCGATCACCGCCAGCAATTCACTGGCAATGGAGTTGGGGTGGATACCCAGATCATACAGGCGTTGCAACGCATCGACCGCGTCATTGCAATGCAAGGTGGACAGCACCAGGTGTCCGGTTTGCGAAGCACGGATGGCTTCCTGGGCGGTTTCATGATCGCGGATTTCCCCCACCAGGATCACATCCGGATCTTGCCGGACAAAAGAGCGGACGGCATCGGGAAATGCAAAACCAATGTCAGGCCGGATGCGGGTTTGCTGAATGTTGTCGATGGAGTACTCCACCGGATCTTCGGCGGTAATCACTTTGCGCCGGCCATCATCGGCCAGCTCTTGCAGCCCGGCATACAAGGTGGTGGACTTGCCGGAACCCGTTGGGCCGACCACCAACACCAGGCCGGCCGGGTTATTGAGCAGGCGCTGATAGTATTGAGCGACTTTGCCCGACATACCCAGTTCACGCATGGTCATCGCCCGGCCTGTGTGCTTCAGCAAACGAATAATGACATGCTCGCCGTGCAGGGCGGGTTGGGTCTGTATGCGTAAATCGTAACTGTCGCCGGCACACTGCAGCAGGGCTCTGCCTCCTTGCGGCAAGCGATGCTCAGCGATGTTGAGTTCAGCGCGAATTTTGATGATGTTGACCAAGCCAACCAAGTCTTTGGCGCTTAGATTGTAGTGCTCCAGATCATGCAAGTCGCCGTCTATCCGCAGCCGAACCCGAACTTTGTGACGGTAAAACTCCAGATGGACATCGCTGGCCCGTTCACTGACCGCTTCCAGTAGAATGGCTTCGTACACCGAGACCAGATAGGGGCTGATCACCGGTTGACCTGTCTGCGGGCTGGCCGGAGCGGACTCGGTTTCCTTGCGCACAGGTTCCGGTATCTGCTGACCACGACTGCTGACATCCAGGTGCGACCAAATACGGCGAAAGTCAGTGGCACTGACCAGCGCCATGGTGATACCGGCGCTGCCGTTCATTTTTTCCAGATCGGTGGTGTCCAGCTGTGGCGTATCGGTAATCAACAGCAGTTGTTTGTCCAGTTGGCATACCGGCAGGACGCGGTGGTGGTCGAGAAAAGTTCGGGAGAACTGAATAAACAGGGCTGGGTTCAGCTGTTCCAGCACCTGATGTGCAGAGAGCAGTGGCCATCCGCGCTGTTCTGCTATGGCCTCCAGTGTGGTCAGCTGTTGCGTGTGTTGTTGCTGCAGTCCATCGGCCACCGGTTGCTTTGTGGCTCTGGCGGTTTGTTGCAACTGCTCCAGTTCGGGTGTGGAGTCGATATCAAGCTGAATGGCTGTCGGCGCTTGTTGCAACAGCAAAGGCCCCAGGTTCTTTTGTCGAACCAACTGCTGATGATTTTTCTGATACAGCACCATTGATGTCTGGTTAGGGCGCTCACCTTCGAGCCGGAGCAGCCAGCCTTGCTCGACCAGCACCGGCAGTACTGCATCCAACCGTTGCAACAGGCAAGTGGCTACGACCAGCTGAACTGGGGTCTCTAGCTGGATGAGCCGATTGGCATCACCCACCAGGAACTCCACATTACGAACATTTAATCGTTGCAGATGCCGCATGGCGATGGCGATGCAGGCGGGGTTTTTATCCAGCATAATCAGCTCGGGTACGCACTGGGCTAAAAGCGCAGCCAGATAACCACTGCCGGCACCGATAAGCAGCATCGGGGTGTCGGATTGCAGGGGTTTAAGCCAGTTCAATAGCTGCCGAGCCGCTTGCTCTGTCGGGATACTGTGCCCGGAAATCAGATGTGCGATGTCTTTGGAGGTGATAAACTCCGAGCGCGGGTAACGGGCCAGTATGGTTTCTACGGATGGTATTTGAGACATCGGGGAACCTAACTTTCAAACTGCATTAGCAATAGCTTAGACAGTGATGCGGTTTTTTTCCTTGATAGGGATCAGACTAGTGCTCTTTCCAGTTAATTATGACGGATTCAGTCGGAATTAACTGGAAAGAGCACTCACGTTAAAAATGGAGAATAAAGATGCGCCGATTCATAGTGATGTTGTTTGTGGTATTAGGGCTCACCGCCTGTGCTCAGGTGAGTGAGCTCACCAGTTACAGCGTGAGCGAGCAGCAATTGCAGCAATTGATGCTGCGGCAGCTGGATCAACTGCAACAACAGGTGCGGCTTGCTGGCATGCCGGTGGCGCTGGCGGTAGAGGATATGCAGGTGCAGATTGGGCCGGACAACAGCGATACCGTTCGGCTTGGAACGACTGCCAGTGCAGTGTTTTCAGCCTTCGGGCTGCACTACCCGGCCAGTCTGGCGCTGCAGATAGAGGCCTCGCCTTACTACGATGGCGAGCAAAAGGCGGTGTTTTTACGCAATCTGCGCTTGCTGGACTCGACCGTCGATGCAGCCGGCTATCGTGGCAATCTGGCGCCGCTCAGCACCGAGGTGTTGCAG
>SKGJ01000323.1 GCA_007117525.1 Alkalimonas sp. | reverse complement strand
GACAGCATGACGGGCTTATCTTCCTCACTGGCCTGGAGTGCCGACAGCAAGCATCTGTTTGTGGTGGAGAATGATCCCGTGACGCTTCTTAGTACCAAGGTCTATCGGCATCAGCTGGGCAAGCCTGTTGCTGAGCGCGCTTTGGTGTATCAGGAGCACGACAACAGCTTTTTTATGGGCGTTGGCAATACCCGGGATAGAAACTTTGTGATCATTGGGCTTTACAGTACGGTGTCCAATGAGTTCCATGTGCTGGATGCATCTCAGCCTGAGGGCGAGTTTCAACTGGTCGCGCCAAGACAGCGGGACTTTAAATACTCGGTCGATCACATAGCAGGCCGCTGGATTATCAGTACCGATTGGGATGCACGCAACAATCGTATTATGACGGTTGGCCAGGAGAAATTGGGCAACCGTGACCACTGGCAGGAATTGATCGCCCACGACGAACAGGTCTTTATTGAAAGCTTTATCGCCTTTGAAGACTACCTGGCGATCAATGAGCGCAGTGATGGTCTGCGTCGTATCCGTTTGCTGGATTGGCAGGATCTGAGCAAGCAACAGTTTCTGGCCTCCGATGAACCCAGTTATGTGATGGCGTTTTCAGTGAACCCGGAACAAAACCAGCAATGGCTTCGCTATACCTATACCTCGCTCACGACACCCTCCAGCGTGTACGAAGTGCATATGAAAACTGGCGAGCGCCGTTTATTGAAGCAGCAGGAGGTGTTGGGTGGCTTTGATCAAAGCCAGTACCGCACTGAGCGGGTCTGGGTCCCGGTCGAAGATGGTGTGAAGGTACCGGTGAGTCTGTTGTATCGCAAAGACTTTGAGCGTGATGGCTCGACACCGTTGTACCAGTACGCTTATGGTTCTTATGGTTTTTCGATGGACCCATTTTTCCGTTCCAATATTCTGTCGTTGGTTGATCGGGGCTTTGTCTACGCCATTGCCCATATCCGCGGTGGTCAGGAAATGGGGCGGCATTGGTACGAAGATGGAAAACTGCTGAATAAAGTAAATACCTTTACCGATTTTATTGCCGTCACCGATTATCTGGTTGAGCACAAGTATGCGGCAGCAGATACTGTGGTTGGCATGGGCGGCAGTGCCGGTGGTTTGCTGATGGGGGCCGTCGCCAATATGGCACCGGAAAAATACCTGGCCCTGGTCTCGCATGTGCCTTTTGTCGATGTAGTGACCACGATGCTGGATGAAAGCCTACCGCTCACCACCAATGAGTACGATGAGTGGGGCAACCCGAACGACAAAGTCTACTACGACTACATGTTGTCGTATTCACCTTACGATCAGGTGCGGGAGCAGGCGTATCCGGCATTGTTCGTTACCACAGGCTTTCATGATTCCCAGGTGCAGTACTTCGAACCGGCAAAGTGGGTGGCTAAGCTTCGTACGGTCAATACCTCCGAGCGGCCTATTTTGTTCCGTACCACCATGGAAGCCGGCCATGGCGGACGCTCAGGTCGCTTCGCCCGTCAAGAGCAGGTGGCTGAAGAGTATGGCTTCTTGCTGGAGATGGTGCGTCAGGCGCAGCAGCAGCGCCCTTAAGTGAGAGAACCGGGAGCGCTTTGCTGGCGCTTCCGGGTTTTGCCAGTCAATCGCCGCCGGTTTGAATACAGCAGCGGCTTAACCTTCCTCAAAACCGTTGGCGATCAGCTGCACCACCGCCTGCATGGCGGTTTCGGCATCGTCGCCTTCGGCAATCACTTCAACCGACTTGCCCTGGCTGCTTGCCAGCATCAACAAAGCCAACACGCTGCTGGCATCGGCAGTTTTTGTTTCCTGGCGTAGTTCAATCCGACTGTGAAACTGCTGACACAGCTGTGCCAGCCTGGCTGCCGGGCGGGCATGCAACCCCAGCGCATTGACAATGGTGACCTGAGCGCTATACCTTGTGGCCATGATGACGTACCAGTTCGCGGTGGCGAATTTGAATGTCGCTGCGCTGTTCACGCAGCAGGGCGGTCAATTGCTCGGCGATAAAAACAGAACGGTGCTGGCCACCGGTGCAGCCAATGGCGATGGTCAGGTAGCTGCGGTTGTTTTTTTCCAGTTCAGGCAGCCATTGACTGACAAATTGATGGATTTGCTGAATGTAGTCCTGCACCACCTGCTTCGCACTCAGGTACTGCTGCACTGGCAAATCCAATCCGGTTTGTGGCTTTAGCTCTGGCTCCCAGTGTGGGTTCGGTAAAAAGCGGGCATCAAACACAAAGTCTGCATCTTTTGGAATGCCGTATTTAAAGCCGAACGACTCAAACAGGATCACCAGGCGACCTGATTGCTGCCCTAATAAACGCTCGCGAATTTGATCGGACAGTTGATAGACATTCAGGTCGGTGGTATCGATGTAGAGATCGGCCCGGCTGGCGATAGGATCCAGCAATTGCTGCTCACGTAAAATGGCATCATCCAGTGACATCGATTGATGCGATAATGGATGCATACGTCGGGTTTCACTGAATCGCTTGATCAGGCTGTTGTGATCGGCATCCAGATACAAAATGGTCAGTTCCAGTTTACGGGGCAGGTAGGTCAGAATTTCGGCCAGTTCATCCGGATCCTCCGGCAAGTTACGCACATCAATGCTAATCGCGACCCGCTCGTACTTGTCCATCACGGCATTGGCCAGGGTGGGCAGTAAGTTGACAGGAATGTTGTCAACGCAGTAGTAACCCAGGTCCTCCAGCACTCGTAAGGCGACCGACTTGCCGGATCCTGAACGACCGCTGACGACCAAAAGCTTCATTTAACGCTCCGTTTCCTGATTGGCACTGAGCAGGATTTGATACAAATCCTGATCCGATTGGGCATGGCGAATTTTCCGGGTCAACTCTTTCTTTGACAACAGCTTGGCAATGGATGCCAGGGTATTCAAGTGCAGCTGGCATTGATTTTCCGGGATCAGAATGGCGCAAAAAATATCCACCGCTTGGTTGTCGATGGCATCAAACTGAATCGGATCCTGGCTGACGACAAAGACCAGCACTGGCTGTTCGACGTCTTTTAACTTGCCATGCGGAATCGCAATTCCGCCCCCGATGCCGGTTGAACCCAAGCGTTCCCGGGTCATCAGCGATTCCAGGATGGCATATTCAGAGGTATCCGGCAGTTGCTGATGGGCCAGCTCTGCTATGTATTCAAGAATGCGTTTTTTGCTGTTAAAAAGGACTGCACTTTTGGTGCAGTCCTGCGATAACATGGTGCTTAGTGTTGTCATCTTAATTAGTGTCGGGCTAATTTCTCTTTATGCTTAATGACCTGGCGATCCAGTTTGTCGATCAACTGGTCAATGGCAGCATACATATTTTCACTCTCAGATACGGCAAAGACTTCGCCGCCATTCAGGTTGAGCTTGGCTTCTGCAATCTGTTGTAATTTTTCCACGTTTAGCACCACATGTACATTGTTTATGTGCTCAAAGTGGCGTTCGAGCTTGGCAAACTTGTTGTCTACATAGTCTTTTAAGGCTTCTGTAATTTCGACATGACGACCGGTAAGATTGATTTGCATAGCCTGTTTCCTTCTTGTTAAGTACTCAGATCAAGGTCTTGCGTTGATTTGACGGCGGGATAAGCAAGGCCTCGCGGTACTTGGCAATAGTTCTGCGGGCAACATTGATGCCCTGATCCGACAAAATTTCCACCATTTTACTGTCGCTCAGTGGTTTTGTCGGGTTTTCCGCCGCCACTAACTTTTTAATCAGTGCCCGAATGGCGGTCGAAGAACACTCGCCGCCGTTTTCAGTACTGACATGACTGGAGAAAAAGAACTTCAGTTCAAAAATCCCGCGGGGGGTGTGCATGAACTTTTGTGTGGTGACCCTGGAAATGGTGGATTCGTGCATGCCAACCATTTCGGCGACATCATTCAGCACCATGGGTCGCATCGCTTCTTCCCCATGTTCAAAAAATCCCTGCTGTTGTTGCACAATGCAATTGGCGACTTTGAGTAGGGTGTCGTTTCTGCTTTCAATGCTTTTTAAAAACCACTTGGCTTCTTGTAAATGGGACCGAATAAACTGGCTATCGGCAGAGCTTTTCGCCGTTCTGCTCATCGCCGCATACTGCTGGTTGATACGTATTTTGGGCATCGAATCCGGATTAAGTTCCACTTGCCAGCGACCTTTCACCTTCTTCACGGTGACATCCGGGATAATGTAGCTTTGTTCTTCCCGGATCACAGTGGTACCAGGCCGTGGATTTAGGCTGTGGATCAACTTCATCGCATCGCGTAGTTCATGCTCTCTTAGCCTGGTCAACTTCATCAGGGTGCGAAAATCCCGGTTGGCCAACAAGTCTGCATGCTGGCTGATTAGCTGCCTGGCTTCTGCCAGCATCGGGGTATCTGGCTCGAACTGACGCAGCTGAACCAGCAAAGACTCCTGCACACTGCGCGAGCCAACCCCGATGGGATCAAATAATTGAATGCGCTTTAGTACCGCTTCGACTTCATCGGCTTCAACATCGACCATACCCAAAGACTCGAGAATGTCGTCACAGCTGATGGTGAGAAAGCCGCTTTCATCGATGGCTTCGATGATTATTTCGGCAATGGCGCGATCGGTGTCGGAAAAAGGGGTCAGCTCCATTTGCCAGCGCAGGTAACTTTGCAGGGTTTCGGTGGTTTCGCCTTGATACAAGCTGTCGTCTTCGCCATTGTAACTGCCGGTGCTGACTGGGGCGGCACTGACCAGATCATCCCAGTGATTGTCCAGCGGCAAGTCGTCGCTGATGTCCTGGCTGGTCATGGCTTCACCGGTATCGGGCTCGATGGGTTCGTCGTTGCTGTCGTCTGTGCTGTTGGTGTGTTCTTTGTGGGCATCTGCCGCCAGCTCACCCAGGCCATGCTCATCGCTGCCATTTTGCGACTCATAGTCCTCTGCCGATTCCAGCAGCGGGTTGGCATCCAGTGCCTCCTGAATTTCCTGCTGCAACTCGATGGTCGACAGCTGCAGCAGCCGGATTGCCTGCTGTAACTGGGGGGTCATCGTAAGTTGCTGGCCAAGACGAAGTTGCAAAGATGGCTTCATTGACGTGACTTATGCTCCTGCAAAAATGAAAAAGCCTGACTCATTAACTATAGCCTGAATTGCTCACCTAGGTATACATCTCTGACGTGCTGATTTGCCAGGACGTCGGCAGGGGAACCTTTGGCTATCAATTCACCATGGCTAACGATGTAAGCCGTTTCACAGACATCCAGGGTTTCCCGTACATTGTGATCGGTAATCAGAACGCCAATACCCCGTTGACTGAGGTGCTGAATAATTTTTTTGATGTCCAGCACCGAGATGGGATCGACACCGGCAAAAGGCTCATCGAGCAGAATAAAGCCGGGATTGGCTGCCAGTGCCCGGGCGATTTCAACCCGTCGCCGTTCACCGCCGGACAGGCTCATGCCCAGGCTGTTGCTGATGTGGCCGATGTGAAATTCTTCCAGCAAGTCATCGGCGGTTTCTTCCTGAGCTGCGGCATTGAGATCCGACCGGGTTTGCAGAATTGCCATCAGGTTCTGACGAACCGTCAACTTGCGGAAAATGGAGCTTTCTTGCGGCAGGTAGCCAATGCCCAGCCGGGCACGCTGATGAATGGGCTGATCGGTTAGATCTTGCTCGCCCAGCCGGATTTCACCGCGGTCACTGGGGACCAAACCCACAATCATGTAAAAGGTGGTGGTTTTGCCGGCTCCATTCGGGCCAAGCAAGCCAACAATTTGACCTGCACTAACTTCCAGGCTGACATCTTTCACCACCTGGCGACCTTTGTAGCTCTTTGCAAGGTGACTGGCCGTTAACTTCATGGTTGTTGATTCTCGGGTTTGGGTTCAGGCTGAGGCAGGCTTTCCGGCGCGAAAATAGTGCGAACCCGGCCATTTTCTCCGCGCTCTGCCTGCATCTGTTGACTTTCCATGTTGTATTCAATGCGAGCAGCTTGCACCAGGCTGCCGCTTTGCTTAAGTTCGGCTTCGCCAGTCATGATTAGAATACGGCTGGCGCGGTCATAGCGGACCTCTTGAGCCTGGGCTTCGACCAGACTGCCATCCTCCATCTGTTGACTGTAGGTGGCCGGGCTGCCGGTGGCAATAAAGATTTCCAGGCCTTTACCAGCGGAGCCATCAACCTCCAATCGGTCAGCCCGAATGATCAGGCTGCCTTGTTGCACCAGAACATTGCGTTCATAGACTACATTGGCACTTTGCAGGTCGGTGAAAAAGGCTTCCGAGTCGATGCTTAAAGGCTGTTGGAAGTCATTTTGGGTCGATGCTGCCACCGATAGGGTGAATAACAATGCGAGCCATGTGATCTTAAGGTTCATGATGGTAATCCGTCCGAATATGTTCTTTAAGTTCGATGCTTTGTTGCACGATGCTGGCCCTAAGACCTCGGCCAACAATTGAAAAGCCATCGCCAACCAGTTCGACCCTTTCATCGGTGACTAGTTGCTCTGAAGGTAACAGCATTTCAAGATAACCGGTTTGCACTTGATCAATCAATGCGTCGGCGGACAGGTTCTGCAGCAGCACGGCTCCGTCCAGAATCAGCTTATCATCCGGATACAAGACGGCGCTGTTGCTGGACAGCTGCCAATTCCGCTGCTGTGTCCTGTCGAGCAAGGTAAATACCGGCTTTTCCAGCTGGGTGAAGCCGAGCAGATCGTAATGCTCCATCCGTACAGCCTGCACCAGCTCGCTGAGTTGACCCTGTTCATCGTAGACGATTCGGGTCAGGTTTTCGGCAATAAAGTCCGGGATCAGTTCCGGTTCGGTGGCTGGCCGCTGATCATCATCGCTATGGCTCCACCAATACCAGAGGCTGGCCGACAGCGTCACAGCAAGCAGCAGCAACAACCAACGTCTCATGAGCTGCTGCCTTGAAACTGATTAAAGGCATCCCGGCTCATCAGCAACAAATCGGCTGCTTCCCTCACCGCGCCAAAGCCGCCTGGGCATTGGGTGATGTACTGGCTCTGCAGGCGTAAATAGGGGTGAGCATCGGCGACGGCGATACTAAGTCCAACCTTTTGCATCACCTCCCAGTCACTTAAGTCATCGCCAATGTAGGCCACTTGTTCTGGTGCCAACTGCGTTTTTTCCAGCAGCTCCTGAAAAGCGGGGGTTTTGTGTTCTTGTCCCTGGTAGATGTAAGGGACGGTCAGTGATTGCATGCGATCGCGAACGATGTCGGATTGGCGACCGGTAATGATAGCAACTTCGATACCCGCTTTACGCAAAGCTTTGACGCCAAAACCATCACGGGTATGAAAAGCTTTCAGCTCTTCTCCCTGATTGCCAAGATAAATGCGGCCATCGGAAAAAACGCCGTCGACGTCGCAAATCAACAGCTGGACCTGACCCGCTCGCTGCCACAGCGCATCGGTTACTGGTTGGTAGCATTGGGTAAATAATGCTTGCATCACAGTACTCCGGCTTTCAGTAAATCGTGCATGTTCATGGCTCCTACCGGTTGTTGCTGGTCGTTGACAATGGCCAGGCCATTAATTTTACGCTGCTA
>SKGJ01000296.1 GCA_007117525.1 Alkalimonas sp. | reverse complement strand
CCTTGGTCAAAAGGTGCTGATGAAACATGGCCTCTTCGGCTTCTTATCCGTCACAATAAACTGCATTGTTGCTGCATCGTACCGATTGTCGCCCTATCGCAGGCTGTCAAACTGCATCGCTGTTTCGAGAAGCATAGACTATAAGCGCATGATTTTCCTTTCAACAATGGTCGAATAGATGATTTGCTTGGCAAAAGGCAGTACCATGCCAATACAGCTTTTGGAAGAGGCACAGCGATGAAGCAGAACACCCGATTAATTCAGGCAGGGCGAGGCAAGCAGTGGACAGGGCAAGCGGTCAATCCGCCAGTGGTCCGGGCCTCCACCATCACCTTCGACACCATGGCCGAGCTGGCCCACGCCAGTCAGCACAAAGGGGAGCGGGTGCCTTATTACGGGCGCCGTGGCACCAGCACCCACTTTGCATTTCAGGAAGCGATCTGCGAGCTGGAGGGCGGCGCTGGCTGTGCGCTATATCCATGCGGCGCCGCTGCGGTAAGCGGCTCTTTGCTGGCGTTTTTGCAGCAAGGTGATCACCTGCTGATGGTGGACTCGGTGTATGAGCCGACACGGGCCTTGTGCGAAAAGGTGCTGCGGCCAATGGGCGTGGAAACGCAGTATTACGATCCAATGCTGGGCGCAGAGATTGAGCGACTGATCCGCCCCAACACCAAAGTGATTTTTTTAGAGTCGCCTGGCTCCATCACCATGGAGGTGCAGGATGTGCCGGCCATTTGCCGCATTGCCCGTGCCAACGGCATCGTCACCATTTTGGACAACACCTGGGCTTCGCCGATTTTGTGTCGACCCTTTGAGCTGGGGGTGGATGTTTCCATTCAGGCGGCGACCAAATACATTGTTGGCCATTCCGATGTGATGCTGGGCACCGCCAGCGCTAACGCGACCCACTGGCCACAACTGCGTGAACACAGTTATTTGCTTGGGTATTGTGCCTCTGCGGACGATGTTTATCAGGCCAGCCGGGGTCTTCGGACTTTAGGTGTGCGGCTGGCGCAGCATCAACAAAATGCCTTGCAGGTGGCCGAGTGGCTTGCGCAAAGGCCCGAGGTTGAAACGGTGCGCCACCCGGCTTTTGCCAGTACTCCTGGTCATGCTTTTTTTCAACGGGACTTTGCCGGCAGCAACGGCTTGTTCTCCTTTGTACTGAAACAGGGCGGCGCCAAAGCGGTGACGGCCTTCATTGAAGGCATGCAGTACTTTAAGATGGGTTTTTCCTGGGGCGGCTACGAAAGCCTGATTTCGCCGACGCTGAATGTACAGAAGTTGCGAACCGCCAGCGAATGGCCCTACCAGGGCCCATTGATTCGACTGCACATTGGTTTGGAAGACCCAGCAGATCTGATTGCCGACCTTGAGTTGGCTTTTCAGCGTTATCAGGCCAGCCTCTAAGGCTGGCTGCGGTAAAATCACTCAGTTTGTATAATTACTCACAATAATCTGCATAAAAAGTCAGCATGCAGTGGTTTTTACCACTGTTTTGCTGGATCCTGCCGCGCCTTTCCTTACAATGCGCCCCATTTTGGGGAAACTCATCGTTGGCTCGCTAAGCAGTCAATGGACTTTCAACACTGAAAGACCCGAGGGTCGCATTTTTCAGGGGAGACACTATGTTGCAAAATTTTTCTCGCAAACGCCTGTGGCAGGTTAGTCAGCTTGGGTTGCTGGGAACCGGGGCTTTATTGGGTGTTGCGCATGCAGAAACCGACACACTGGCGATGGCGGAAGTCACGCCAGAGCGTATTCAGGTCACAGGGTCGCGCATTTTACGTGAAGGGGCTATTGCGCCATCGCCGGTCACCGTGATTTCCGGTCAGGAGCTGGTTGAAACGGGCGCTATGAATATCGGTGAGGTGTTGAATGCACTGCCATCACTGGCTGCGACCTTCTCGTTAGCCAACTCGGGCCGCTCCATCGGTACGGCAGGACTGAACTTACTGGACTTACGTGGCATGGGCACAGCCAGAACTTTGGTGCTGGTGGATGGCCGCCGTCATGTTTCCAGCAGTGCGGGCTCGGCTGCAGTCGATACCAATGCCATTCCAACCGCCTGGATTGACTCGGTAGAAATTATTACCGGCGGTGCTTCTGCTGTTTATGGCGCAGATGCGGTGACTGGGGTGGTGAATTTCCGCCTAAAACGCGATATTGAAGGCTTTGATTTGCACGCCAGTGTTGGCCGAGCGGAAGATAGTCCTTACCGGAACCATAAATTGACTGCCTCCTATGGCAGTTACTTCGCACAGGACCGAGGCAATTTTGCGCTGTCTGCTGAGGTATCCGGGCAGAATGGCATCAATGCGACGCAGCGCCGTCAAACACGCACCTCCTTCATGGCGGTCCGCAATCCTGAAGATGGCGATTACCGGGATGACGATGGACAATGGGTACACGATGGGATCCCCGATACCATCACCGTGGCCAATGCCGGCTGGTACGATAGTTCTACTGCAGGTAATTTTTATCTGGTGTCCGACAGCGGCACGGTGGATTGGTTTATTTTCAACCCGGATGGCAGTGTACGGCCACAGGACCTGGGCACCACCTATGGACAATGGGGCCGTTGTTCCGACTGCGAATTTCTTGATCTCCGTCGTTACAATGACTTACAGCCCGCCTTTAACCGTTTTAATGTCAACAGCAAGCTAAATTTTGAGCTGACGCCCGATACCTTGTTGTTTGCCCAAGCCAGTTTTGTTCGCAACAGAGGTGACAGCGAAGGACAGCCCTCCTTTTTTGAGTACGACAGTGCCCTGATGGTGGGGCGGGACAATGCTTATCTGGATCCGAGCCTGGTGAGTCTGATGGACAACTATGGTATTGAGCAGATTGCCGTCCATCGCTTCCAGGAAGATGCCGGGCGCCGCCTGGAGAATAACCGCAGAACCACAACACGCTTTGTCGCAGGTGTGGAAGGTAGCCTTGGCCTGGATTGGAACTACGAGCTGTATGGCGTTTTTGGCGAAACCAAACTCGAGCAGGTGAACCGCAACAACTTAATTCGTACCAATTTTGCGCAATCCATCGATGCCATTGTGGTCGATGGTGAGATAGTGTGTCGTGATGAGCTGGCCCGTGCAAACGGTTGTGTACCAACCAGCATTTTTGGCGATAACGCCATTAATGAGCAAGCACGTCATTGGTTTAATACCAACTCCTACAGCAACAGCACCATCCGGCAAACCGTATTCAGTGGTCACCTAAACAACAGTGGTTTGTTTGAGTTACCTGCTGGCTTCGTTGGGGTGTCACTGGGTGCAGAGTACCGGAAAGAAGAAAGTGAAAGCACACCGGACAGCTTTGCGGCTACCGGTGCCACCTTTTTAAATGCGCTGCAGTATGAAAAAGGTAATTTTGATGTGCAGGAAGCCTTTGCTGAGTTGTCGATCCCGGTGTTGGCTGATTTGCCCTTGATTCAGGATCTGGTGCTTGACCTGGCCGTACGCGTGGCCGATTACAGCACCATTGGCACTGCCGTCAGTTGGAAAACCGGGCTGGATTGGCATCTGAACCCGGAGCTACGGGCTCGTGCTACCTACTCGGAAGCCTTGCGGGCACCGAATATTGGCGAGTTGTTCGGGCCACAAAATCAGACCTTTTTCCGGGTCACCGACCCGTGCAGTGTGCACGAAGCGCAAAGTGAAACCCGTCGGATAAATTGTGCGGCTTTGGGTGTACCGGCAGACTTTGACCCTCAGGCGACAGCTTCCAGCATTGAAGGCTTGAGTGGTGGGAATCCGGAACTGCGGGAAGAAAAGTCCACCAGTTACACGCTGGGGCTGGTGTACCAACCGAACTGGTTGCCAGGCTTTAGTGCGACACTGGATTACTGGTCGATAGAGATTGACGATGCCATTTCGTCGGTATCGGCGCAAAATATCCTGAATAAGTGCGTGGATGCAGAGCTGGGCGTGAACAACCAGTTTTGTCAGCTGGTGGAGCGAAATGAACAGCATGAACTGGTGTTGATTACCTCCATCACACAAAATGTGGCAGCCTTAACCGCCGAAGGGGTCGACTTTGAGCTTGGCTATGACTTCGATGCTCTGGGAGGACGTTTCAATACCAAGCTGATTGGTACTTACCTGGACTCGCGTAAGACTTTCTCGTTTCAGGACAGCCCTGAAGAGTTCGATCAGTTTGCAGGTACCCTTGGTCATGCCCGTTGGCAAAGCAATCTGAGTATCAGCTATCGCTACGATGTTTGGAGCCTTGGCTGGAAAACCCGCTACCTGGATCGCGTGTCCTTGTTCCGTCAGCAAGAGTTGGCTGTGAACCCGGATCCAAGTGACATCATGCATTATGGCAGCTACTTTGTCACCGATGTGCGGTTGGGGTATCAATTTGCTTCAGGGGTACAGCTGACTCTGGGAGTGGATAACCTGTTCGATCGTAACTTGCCAGGCGTGACGACCGGTACCACCGGCACCACCGGCCTTTACAACAACATTGGTCGTTTTTACTACAGCAATGTGTCGTACCGGTTCTAAGCGTTGACTTGAATGAAGACAGCCCGCGCCAGATCGCGGGCTTTTTTTAATCGGCGATATGACGCTTGAGTCGGTTTCTACCGGCCGCTTTTGCCTGATACAAAGCCGCATCAGCAGCCCGGTACAAGTGCTCGAAGTTTTGCTGGCCTTGTTCACTGATGGCCAAGCCCATGCTGGCTGTGATATGGAGCTGGAAGCTGTCACTGACCCTGGCTTCGGCTAAGGCACTCAGCATCACTTTGCACAGTTGCTCGGCAACTTCGGCCGATGTTTCCGGCATGATCAGCATAAACTCTTCACCGCCAATGCGGGCCAGCACATCGGTTTCGCGCCGGATGCAGGTGCGCATCACCTGGGCCACCATTTTCAACGCAGCATCGCCTGCCGGGTGACCATACTGGTCGTTGATCGCTTTAAAATGATCGATATCCAGCACAGCGAGAGCGAGTGGTTGGCGGGTACGTTGTGCCATCGATGTCAGCAGTTTGCCTTGCAGCATGGCACTGCGGCGATTGAGCAAATGCGTTAGTCCATCCTCGGTAGCAAGCCGGTTGAGCAGCTGATTTTGCTGGATTAATACTACAAAGAGCGTCAGCAATACCAGGCCAATGGCAAACATGGCCAGACTGAGCCATGCGACTGCCGCACTGTAACGGTAGAGCAAGCGGGTTTGATCGGCCACGATCCACTGCATGGTGCGATGCACATCGCTGGCAAAGATATCCATATCCTCCTGGATGAGCTCTATAAAGTCTTGCAGAGCCAAAGGGTCGATATGATCGGCTGGCAGCTCCAGCATCTGCCGCAACTGCTCGAGTTGCAACTCCAGTACTTTAAAGTTGCTGCCCAGATCGACAAAGTTGCGCAGCAGGCCCTGAATGGTCTGTTGCCTGGCCTGAACTCGTGTCCATAAGGGCCTGGCGGCTTCTTTGCCGGCTTGATCAGACAAGGCCCCGATATAAAGGGAGACTTCACGATTCAGCATTTCAATCTGGCGCGACACATCAATAACGCGCATTGGCGGATGCTGTTGCAGGCTTAACTTGGTATGCCATATCCAGCCGCTCACCAGAGTGGCAAGCGCAACATAGCCCAACAACAAGGCGATCGCGCGGCGGCTCAGCTTGATGTTGTGCCAGGAGCGCATCAGGGCCGGACCCGGATCTCAGCCAGACTCCAAATCCATGGTGCCAAAGGAGCCGTGCCATCCAGCACAGCTTGCGCCTGGCGTGGCCAAATTAAAATGACAGGACCATTGTGTTCCAGCGCGATTGGCTGGCCATTAAAGCGGGTCGCCAGCACTGGTTGGCCGGCATGGATTTCTTCGGTAGTTAAACGAATGCGGTAATCATTCAGCGCATTTAAGCGAATGTCCTGAAAGTGATTTAGTTGGTACTGTGTCAGTAAATCCTGCAAATACACACCCTGCCATTGCCCCTCCGGGCCCCAGGCTGCCTGAAAACGGGCTTGCTGTTGTGGTAGTTTGTCCAGGTCTTTCAGGGTCAGGGCATGCTGCTCTTCAGCATGGCGCAGCAGCAAAATGATATCGGAATCCGCCCAGCTTGGCAGGGCGAGCATCAGCAGCAGAAACAATAGCCAGCTGGTAGCGCGGATCGGGCTTCTGCTGGCTGCATTGCTGTGAATAGACGTTGCCAGGCTTATCATGGTTTGGCTCCATTGGTTGGGCATCAGCGCCCCTTTTTTTACAAGTATGCTGTGCAAATACAACTGTTGCCAGAGGCAACTTTAGCTTTATGCTGCCCATGCCTTGCTGAATACAACCTGACTCAGGGCTCGCCTTTCAGCTGCACAGGCTGCAGATGCACTGTCTGCTCGTCGTCACTAAGCCAGATTTGTCCCTCGGTGATGGTGCACTGCAGCGTCATCTGGCGTTGGATCAGTTTCAGCCCCTGTTGCAAGCCATCTTCAGGCAGTTGCCAAATACGCAGGTTTTGATAGCGTTGCAAAGCGGACTGCTGTTGTTGCCACCAGACATCGGTACTGCGGCCACCATAGCAATACAAATGCACCCGCTTTGCCCGGCCACAGGCTTTGCGCAGCCACTTTTCATCTGCCTGGCCAAACTCCACCCAAAGCGCAATCTCGCCACTCAGGCTGCGCTCCCACAACTCGGCTTCCTCGTCTTCCGAACTCAGGCCTTTGGTAAAGCTTAGCTGGTCGCTGGCATTGAGTGCAAAAGCAATCATTCGTACCAGCAGCCGTAAGTCCGTTTCGGATGGGTGCTGCGCCAGTGTCAGTTGATGATCGCCATAGTAGTGCCTGTCCATGTCGGCAATCGTCAGCTTGACTTTGAAAATGGTCGACTTCAGTGCCATGTGCGCCTCTGCATCAGAAAAAGAGCAGTGTATCGGTTGCAACCGGAAGGCTCAATAAAAGTTGCAGCCAGACAGCAAAAGCAGCTATAACAGCGATACCGCTCGGTGAAAAGGGTTAAAGGAAAATCAAATGAACGTAATTAATTTGGCTGTTGGCTGCTTGTTGAGCCTGGTTATCGGTGCTACCCAGGCGTCCACCGTGGTGACTGAGCAGAATTTGCAACGTTATCTGGCCTTACTGCCTGAGGTGGAGGCATTGGAAGATAGCTTTCCGGAAGTCGACAGCAGCACTTTGGAGTTGCAAGCGCATTGCAACTGGCAGCGGCACTACGACCAAACCCTGACCCAGCTGGCAACACCCGAGCACCGCCGTGCCCTGGAGCAATTGCTGAGGCAACACAACTTCACTCCGGCCGAGTACACTGAGCTGAGCTTTAAATTCGCCTGGACTTCCCTGCAGATGGTTGAACCCATGATGGACATGATGCAGCAAATGCTGGAATACATGCCAGCCGAAGAGCGTGCCGAGCAAGAAGCAGAGATGCGCAACCTCAAGCAGATTATGGCATTACTGGACCAATGCATGACCGATAAGGAAAAAGAAACCATCACCAGATTAACCGGTGAACTGATGCAGCAGATGATGGGGATGGATGAAGAATCCTTGCAGCAATTGGAGCAAATGCTAGAGCAAATGAATTAAAAATTTGCTGGTGCTCACTTGAATATTTTCCGCAAAACCATAAATACAGTGATGACGGGGCAGGTCTCTAAGAGAGTGCCCTTAATCACAACTCGTATTGCTTTTCGGAGAATATGT
>SKGJ01000096.1 GCA_007117525.1 Alkalimonas sp. | reverse complement strand
GCAAGCTCTGCTGATGTCAGTTGCGTTAGCCCAAGGTGCATGGTGACCGCCGCCAAGGCGACCACAGCTGCGCCATAGAGTCCGGCCAGACTGTTACTGAGCTTCAGCAAGCTAGCGCCCGGCATGTGGCACCTCTGACTGTGACGCCATCCAGCCCCGGCTGATGGCTGCGGCCTGAGCAATCAGTTGCGCCTGGGTCAGGCCGCTTTTTTTACGGGGTTTAAAACTGTGATCGCCATCCGCCAGCCAATGCAGGCTGACCCCTGGCCAGTGCTTATCGGCCAACTCGCTCTGGTTACCAAAGGTATCGCGTTCACCCTGCAGGATCAGCAGTGAGCTGGTCAGATCGGCAAAGTGATCGGTGCGGTACTGGTCTTTACCCGGTGCATGAAATGGATAACCGTAGGCCAGCACCCCCCGGATTGGCAAGTTAGCTTCCACCGCCAGCATGGATGCCACCCGTCCGCCCATGGATTTGCCGCCAATGAAGAGCGGTAAATCCTGCGGGCACTGCTGGATTTGTGCAACAAAGGCCTGTTGCAGCTTTGGCATTGGGTTGGGCGGCCGCTTTTTTTGCTCCGCCAACTGTTGCTGCATGTAAGGAAAATTAAAGCGCCAGACTTCGATGCCTTCGGCCACCAAAGCCGAACTTAGCCACTGCATAAAGTCGCTTTGCATGCCGGCGCCAGCACCATGCGCCAGTAGCAAACGGGCGAACGGCCTGGCCGGACGCTCAATCAGAGGCGACGGCATTGGTAAATTGTTGCTCATTAAATTGTTCCTGCTCCTGCTGCACCACAGCGGTCAACCATTGGCGAAAGGCGGTGATTTTGCCTAAATCGGCCTGACTTTCCCGACACACCAGGTAATAGGCATCCTTGGACAAGAGCACATGATTAAAAGGCACGATTAAGCGGCCCGAGCTGATATCCGGCCGGGCCAGCACATTGTGCGCCAACGCCACGCCCTGACCATGAATGGCCGCCTGCAGCACCATCGAGGAATGGCTGAAAATTGGCCCCTGATTGACATTAAAGTGCTTGTAACCCTGACTGGCGAACCAGGACTTCCAGGCCTTGCGTGAACCATCATGCAGCAGGTTATGAAAGCGCAAATCGGTCACTTCCGACAAGGGTTTGCCGGAGCTTAACAGCAAGGGCGAACAGACCGGCAACAGGTACTCGGCCTGCAGTTTGTCCGAGCGCAGGTTGCGCCAGTTGCCCCGGCCATAATAAACCGCCACATCGACATCGTCGGTCAAAGAGCCTTCGTCCTGATCCACCGCTTTAATGCGCACATCAATGTCCGGGTGCTGCTCACTGAACAAGTTCAGCCTGGGCACCAGCCATTGAATGGCAAAGCTGGGCTGCATGCTGACCGTCAGCGAGCCTTTGGCACCGCGCGCCAGCAGCTTTTCGGTGGCATCATGCAATTGCAAAAAGATCTCGCGAATATCCTGAAAGTAGCCCTGCCCCTCTTCAGTCAGCAGCAAAGCACGGTTTTTTCGCAAAAAAAGTTTCAGCCCCAGGTGCTCTTCCAACGCTTTGATTTGATGGCTGACCGCTGCCTGAGTAACAAACAGCTCTTCGGCCGCTCTGGTAAAACTCAGATGACGGGCAGCAGATTCAAAGGCTTTTAACGCATTGAGCGGAGGTAATCGTCGCGCCATGGCTCAGTGAGCTCTCCTGAGATTCAGTCGGTTGGTTCAGCTTTTGGGTGGCGTATAGCCGTCAATGGCAATGTCTTTGCCTTCAAACAAAAAAGCTTTCATTTCAGCTTCCAGCAACTTGCGATGCTCGGCATCCATCATATTGAGCTTTTTCTCATTGATCAGCATGGTTTGTTTGGCTTGCCACAAAGCCCAGGCTTCTTTGCTGATGGAGTCGAAAATTTGCTTGCCCAGCTCACCGGGGTAGAGCTGAAAATCCAGCCCGGCCGCTTCTTTTTTCAGGTACTGGCAAAAAACTGTACGTGCCATAAACGCCTCTTAACACCTTAGTTCTGCTTAGTTTATCTTAATCCACGCCAGATTGCTTTAACTGCTGCTCTATCCATTTGCGGATCGGCGCCGGTAAAGCGACTTCCGTCAGCTGACGGCGGTGATACCAGCCCTGCCCTGCCAGCTCCTCGACCTGCTGCTGCGGCTGCCAAATGGTTGCCTCCAGCTGGTAATGACTGAACTGATGGCGAAAACTGCCGACCGACTCGGCCTGCTGCAGCACAGGATCCGCCGGATCCACTTGCGGCAATGCCAGCAGCGACGACCAGATACCACTGTCGGGTCGTTGTTCCAGCAACAGCTGGTCCTGCTGCTGCACCCAAAGAAAGTGTCCCTCTTTGCTGGGTTTGGCTTTTTTCGGCTTCGGCCGTGGAAAGTGCTCGACCTGTTGCAACCGATACGCCTGACAGTCAACTTGCAACGGGCAGCGCTCGCAGTCTGGTTTGCGGGCAGTACAGAGTGTGGCACCCAAGTCCAGCAAGCCTTGAGCAAAACGGCGGTTGTTCTGCACCGGTGTTAGCTGCTCGGCCAGTTGCCACAGACGTTTTTCCAGTTGACTTTGACCGGCATGCCCCTCCAGCGCGAAGTAACGGCAAAACAACCGGCGGACATTGCCATCGACAATAGGGCCATACGCATCGTAGGCAAAGGATAGGATGGCCCCGGCGGTGTAGCGCCCTATGCCCGGGATTTGTTGCAGGCTGACCAGATCGGACGGAAAAGCCCCCAGTTCGGCAATGGCTTTGGCCGCTTTGTGCAGATTGCGCGCCCGGGCGTAATAGCCCAGCCCCTGCCACAGAGCCATCACTTCATCCTGTTCGGCCTGGGCCAGGGTTTCCACATCGGGAAAACGCGCCAACCAGCGCTGAAAATACGGAATCACAGTGCTGACCTGAGTTTGCTGCAGCATCAACTCCGACACCAGTACCTTGTAGGGAGTGATCGCTTGCTGCCAGGGCAAGTCATGCCGCCCCTGCTGTTGTTGCCAATCAATCACCTGTTGTGCAAAATCGTTCAAGGCTACCTCTGTTTAAGCCTGACCATCGGCACAGTATGCCACAGCCAGCTAGCTAGTGCCCGTCCAGAAAGGCGGGCACTAGCGCAGCGCAGGGATGCGTTCCAGAATAAGGGCAGGAGCCCGTTTCTGGATGAAAACTAGCTGGCAGCTATGTCGGAAAAATGCAGGTTGAGCTTCAAAGGCAGAACACCGATAATACGCGGCCATAGTTTGATAGCCGGAGCCCGCCATGAGCGAACAGCCAACCCCTTCTGCTGAGCCTGCAGTCAGCCAGCAGCCTGAGTCCCCATCGTACATGCGGAAAATCCGCAGCTTTGTGCTACGGGAAGGGCGCTTAACCAAAGCACAGAAACTGGCGCTGGAGCAGCACTGGGCAGGCATGGGGGTAGATTACCAACCCCAACTGCTGGATTTAACCGCCCTGTTTGGCCGCAAGGCCGATACCGTACTGGAAATCGGCTTTGGAATGGGCAAATCCCTGGTGCAAATGGCAGCGGCCGCGCCGGAAAAAAACTTTATCGGCATTGAAGTGCACCGGCCTGGTGTCGGTGCTTGCCTGGCTGATGCGGCAGCAGCTGGCATTACCAATCTGCGGGTATTTCAGCACGATGCAGTCGAAGTGCTGGCGCAGATGATCCCCGACCAAAGCCTGGCTTGCATTCAGTTGTTTTTCCCCGATCCCTGGCCGAAGAAGAAGCACCACAAACGCCGTATTGTGCAGCCTGACTTTGTGCAGCAGCTGCGGCAAAAGCTGGCGCCAGGCGGCGTGTTTCATATGGCGACCGACTGGGAGCATTATGCCGAGCACATGCTGGAAGTGATGCAGGCCGCCGAAGGCTTTGCCAACCTGTCCGCAACTGAGGATTATATCGAGCGCCCGGCACATCGGCCCCTGACCAAGTTTGAACTCCGTGGTAAAAAGCTTGGCCATGGTGTTTGGGACTTGATGTTCAAGCGGGAGTCTTAACATGCTGAGCACTGCCAGCCAAATGCTGCTGCGTAACCTGGCCGACTTGCCGGGTCCGACCTTGCTGGTCGAGCCACCACTGGACCAGTTGGCCAGCCAGCTGCCTGCTTCGTTTCGTCCGCAGTGCGCCGTTTACAGTTCACACCTGGCGGTGGCCGAACGCTACTCGCAAGCAGGGTTGCCATGCAGCAGCGCGCTAAAGCCCAGCTTTGCCCAGCGCTTCGCATCGGCGGTGCTGTTTTACCCCAAGAGCAAAGAGCAGCTGGGTTTTATGCTGACTCAGCTGGAGCCTCTGCTGGCCGAAGCGGCTGAAGTTTTTATCGTCGGCGATAATAAAAGTGGCATTAAAACCCTGCCCAAACAACTGAGCAACTGGCAATTATCAGCCCATAAACTGGACAATGCCCGCCATGCGCTTTGGTTTGTGGTGAACGGCAAGTTAAGCCCTGCCGCTATAGCCAGTCAGCCATTTACAGTCACTCTGGCTGGCATCGCATTGCAAATCCATTCCTATCCCGGGGTTTTTAACCATGGCAAACTGGATAAAGGCACCGCTTTATTGCTCAAGCACCTGGATAACATCCAATCGGGTCGGGTGCTCGACTTTGCCTCCGGCTCCGGTGTCATCGCCGCCTGGCTGAAAGCGAAAAACCCGGCCCTTGAGATTGTTGCCTCCGATGTCAGTACCCTGGCCACAGCGGCCACCGAAGCAACCCTGGCAGCCAACCAACTGTCGGGCCTTGTGCTGTTGGCAGATGGCTTGCCGGCAGAGACGGCGGTTTTTCAGCACATTGTCAGCAACCCGCCTTTTCATACCGGTCAAAAAACCGACTACAGCATTGCCGAAGCCTTTATCCGCGCTTGCCCGTCCAGGTTAAGCCCGGGAGGCAGCCTGACACTGGTTGCCAACAATCACCTGCCTTACGCGCAATGGCTGCAGGAAAGCTTCGGCCACTGTACTATACTGGCTCAGGAAGCTGGCTTTACCATCTACCAGTGCATCAAAACAGGAGCCTGATCCCATGTTTAGCAGGAAAGTTTCGATTGCAGCAGCATGCTTGCTCTTTGGCCCGGCAACAGCGTGGGCAGCCTTTGAGGATTGTTTGCAAGATCCCAACCGAACTTTTCCCTGCCCACATCAGCTGGTGCGTATCATGCAATTACCGGATCAACCCGAGCCTGCAGTGCGCTGTATCTGTGTCAGTGATTTTGCGCCTTTTCTTCAAACTCCGGAGTCGGAAGTGGCGCAAATTCGCCAACGCATGGATAAGCGCCAGCTGGAGGCCCAGCTTGGCATGGAACTCGAGCCTATATTGCGCGTGCTAAGACGCGAGGATTAAACGCTGCTGAAAAGAACCAAGCGCTTTTTCTTCTTGCTGCATCAGCGCCGGCAGCAACCATAACTCCCCCTGCTCAATCCAATACAGTGCATTTTGTTGCCAGCCCATGGCTATGGAAGTTGCTTCTGGCCTCGAACAAAAAACAGCCCAGCTTGGTTCTTGAAAGCTTTTGTCCGGGGCAGCGCCGATAATTTTCCGATAACGCACACCAGACTGATGCAAAGCAGCAGCCAATGCCATATTTCTGCAAAGGTTAAAGCCTAACGGAGTGTTGTTTCCTGCAGGGTTGGCGGCCGAGATAATGGCAAAACTGCTGTCTTTAGCAAAAGGCTGGTAGCTGATAAAAACGACCTGTTGGTACTGGTGCCACAAATCCATGGAAGCCTCAACTGTCATTCAAAATTAAAAGCAAGTCAGGGGTTTGCGAAATCGTCATTTTCTGCATACCATCATAGAGGCAGACGCCTGACTTTGCGAGCAGAAAGCATTTGCTTTTTGTGAATTGTTTTTTGCACGCAATCACCTCTAAGACCTGACCGGGATACCATGCGCCGATGATGCATAAAAACTTTTCAATTAAAGGGCTGCTGATTGGCATGGTGATGCTCATTTGCAGCCTGACCTTGATTGCGTCGCTTGCCCTTTCAAGTATCCATGACATTAATGCCCAATACCGAAAACTTGAGCAACAGCTTGAGGCTTACGCTACCATTATTGCCATTAGCACCGCAGCGGCTTTGGAGCGCCAGGACACCGATACCCTGGAGCAACAACTGCAGGCCTTTGCTGCGGTGCCCATCATCAACAATATTCATTTGTACAGCCTGAACAGTGCCGACTCGCAGCCTGAGTTTTTTAGCAGCTACAACAGAGTCACCATTGGCCCCTTCCCCACCCAATATCATCGTCTGGACCAACTGCAAAAACCCGTTCAAAGCCGCGACTACCTGGAGTTGATGCATCCGATCGAATACCGGGATCAGTTGATAGGCTACACTTACCTGCGTGCCACCAAATCCGAGCTGGCAGCCTACCGCCAGAACAGAGTGTTATCCGATATTGCCATCGGCTTAGTCGCATTGCTGCTGGCTTTTCTTGCAGCAAATCACTTGCAACGGTTTTTGACCGGTCCGTTGCAGACCTTGCTTGAGCAAGTGCAAAGCATTACCAAAACGCAAAACTTCAGTTTAAGAGCACCAGACACTCATCTGGCTGAGTTGGCTGCTTTTAGCAAGGCTTTAAATCAAATGCTGGATAAAACTGAGCGCCAGTTCAGTAAGTTACATCATGCCGAACAGGAAATCCGACAATTAAACCAAAGCCTGGAGCAAAAAATATCGGAGCGCACTCTGGCGCTGAAAGAATCCAATCAAGAGCTGCTGAACACCCTGGAAACACTGCACCAGTACCAAAATCAGATTGTCGAAACCGAGAAGATCTCCAGTTTAGGTCAGATGGTAGCTGGCATCGCCCATGAGGTGAATACGCCTATTGGTCTGGGTGTCACAGCCTCCAGCCTGTTGCAAGACAAATTGAAAGTCATCGAACAAAACTTTGCAGCAAAGACCCTGACGTCATCGCAGCTGGCGCGTTTTTTAAGTGAAGCAGAGGAAAACCTGGGTATTGTGTACCGCAACCTGGAACGGGCAGCCAGCCTGATCCGCAGCTTTAAGCAAGTCGCGGTCGATCAGTCCAGCGACAACACCCGCGACTTTAGCGTGGCGCAACTGATCAATGAGGTACTGCTGTCTCTTCGACCTAACCTGAAAAAAACCAATCATGAAGTCATTGTCAACTGCCCGGAAAATCTCAGGATAGAGAGCAAGCCCGGCCCGATTAATCAGATCCTGATTAACCTGATTATGAACAGTCTGATTCATGCATTCCCCGACGAACAAAGCGGTAAAATCAGCATTACAGTCAGCATTGAGAACGAGCAGTGCCAGCTTATTTATCAAGACAATGGCGTCGGCGTGCCAGAGCAAATCCGCAAGCGCATCTTTGACCCTTTTGTCACCACCAAGCGGGGAGAAGGCGGTAGCGGGCTTGGTTTGCACCTGGTGTATAACCTGGTAACACAAGCGCTGCGGGGCAAGATTCAACTGGAGAGCTCTTTGGGGGAAGGTGTGCATGTGCTGATTGAGTTTCCGGTAATCACCAAGTAGACGGCTAAAGATTAACCAACTGATTTCCCAATACAAATTAAGCAAAAGGCGATGAATACACAGCTTCCAGCGCTAAATGTTAACAAAAATACTTGTTAACAAAGACGGGCAAAGCTATAATTGCGAATTAATTGACAATGTTCTGTCATTATTGCGCGTCGTACAGATTCACTAACTCTACAAATTTTACATAAGGTTAATT
>SKGJ01000281.1 GCA_007117525.1 Alkalimonas sp. | reverse complement strand
TTGAAGGAGTTGGGTGGCATTCATAAAATGAGCAGCGTCAATACCATGCCGGGCAAGCCTGCCTGGTTTAAAGGCGTGATGTTGCAGCGTGAATTGAAAATCAATGTGGTGGATACCGGCCTTTGGGTGATGCCGGAAAAATTTGACCAGGCTCAAGCTGAATCGCATTCGTATCAGTATGTTATAATGTTGAGCAACACCCCGTGGGGGTTGGCGTGCGATAAACTGATCAACACCGTGACTTTATCGCAGGATGAGGTAAAGTGGCGGGAGTCCAGTGGCAAAAGACCTTGGCTTGCCGGGCTGATCAAACAGCATATGTGTGCTTTACTGGATGTAGATGCTTTGACAGAAATGCTGCGGCAGGGTCTGAGCAGTGAAGATGACGTGTAACAGAGCGGTGTTGTGACCGCCAATGAGGAGCTGGAATGAGTAATGTAGCCAAGCAGACTGCAAAAGACAGCGACACCACGGATGAGGTTCTGCAGTGGGTCACTTTCAAACTGCAGGACGAGACCTATGGCATCAATGTGATGCAGGTGCAGGAAGTCTTGCGTTATACCGAAATTGCTCCGGTACCAGGCTCTCCGGATTATGTGATGGGGATCATCAATTTACGTGGCAATGTGGTCACCGTTATTGACACCCGGGCCCGCTTTGGCCTGGAAGGCGCTGAGGTCAGCGACAATACCCGTATCGTGATCATCGAAGCGGACAAGCAGGTGGTGGGTATTCTGGTCGACAGCGTCGCCGAGGTGGTGTATCTGAAAGCATCAGAAATTGATACTGCGCCCAATGTTGGCAATGACGAGAGTGCCAAATTTATCCAGGGGGTCACCAATCGCGAGGGCGAGCTGTTGATCCTGGTGGATCTGAATAAACTGCTCACCGATGAAGAGTGGGATGAAATCAGTGCACTCTAACGGAAACTGCCGATGATCATTGCCTGGTTGGGCGTGTTGACGCTGCTGTTGCTGTGGTTACTCTGGCGCAGTTTTACGGTCGGAGCAAATCATGAGGCACTGTCTGAGCCACGCATTTTGCAGCAGGACAGTGCGGACTCCACAACCCAATCAGAGTCAGATTCAGCGCAACAACTTCAGCTGGTTCGGGCCGAGCTGGCAGAGTTGCGCGCTGGTGTGATTGGGGTGGGGCAGCGGGTGCTTCAGCTGGAATCCGAGCTGCAAAACCAGCAACAGCAGTTGTCGGAGCAAGCGGAGCAGCTGCAGGCCTTGCAACTGACGGAGCCAGAATCCAAACTTTACAGCCGGGCGATGAAGATGGTGCAACTGGGCGCTGATCTGGAAGAAATCATGCGGGAATGCGAACTACCAAGAGCCGAGGCCGAGTTGCTGTTTCATTTGCATCAGCAAAAAGGTTAGGGCATGCCTTTGGGCAGCAGGTACTAAGTTTTTAAATCAATTCGTTGATGAATGTTGTCCCACTCATCCGGAAACTTCCCTTGCAACACGTAAGAAAATGCAATCAACTCAGCAATAATGACATACAACTCTTTTGGAATGGTGTCTCCTAATTCCAGCTGTGTCAGTAGTTTGTTCAGCTCTTCATCTTCATGAATCAAAATACCATGGGCTTTGGCCACCGCCAGAATGTCATCCGCCAGAGCGCCGTGGCCTTTGGCAATCACTTCTGGTGCCGTTTTGCCATCGTAGCGTAGCGCTGTAGCTGATTTATTTTTCCTTTTGTTGTCTGGTGTGCTCATCATCAGGCCTTCACGGTAATCAAGCTGCTGTGGCGGTTGAATAAGCTGGTCGGAACGGCTCCTGATTGACACTGTACCTGCTCTACCTCAATGCCCTGCGCCTCAAGTCGTTCGCTTAACCTCGGGATAAACTGTTCGGCCAAAGTCTGGGTCTGCGCTTGCTCGGTGTAAATTTGCAGATTCAGGCGATTGCCATCGAGTTTGGCGGTGGCCAGTACTTTTCCAAGCTCGGTCAGATCAAAATGCATGGTCAGTTGCCAGACTTTATTGGTCTGACCGCTTTGGTTGTCGGAGCCATCACGCTGCTCAATTTTCAATTGCAATTGGGTGCTTTGCTGATCCCACTGCAACGGCAGCTGCAGCAGGAACTGACCGCTCTGTTGTTGCTGCAACTCGGTGCTGGCCAATTGGCTTTGCTGCATGGCGCCACTGTGGCTGGCTAATTGTCGCAGCAATTGACCTGCACTCTGACTGTCCAGTTGTTGCAGCAACGGCATCAGACGCTGCGCCGCTGGCTGGTTGGCCATTGGGCTGGCACCGCGGCTGAGTCGTCCCAGCAGCAGTTGAATGGCCAGGGCAAAGGTACCGGCGGCGCTGCTGCTGTTGGCTGGGGCCTGCAGCGGATGAAATTGCAGCACGGCCTGCAATTGTTGCTGGATTTCAGCACCCGACATGACCCGCTGCCCTGAGGGCAGTTGTTGGCGGATGTGCTGCAGGGCTTGCTGCAAAGGGGCTGGTAACTCAGGCAGGCTGGCGAGCCGGGCCGGACTCTCTGCCAGCAGTGGTTGCAGCAAACGCCAGCCCTGCTCCAACACCGGCTGTGTTTTGTTGCCACTTTGCTGCTGAGCCGCCGACTCTGCGGCTGTTCCTGTTTGCGCTGCTTGCCACTGAATGGGGCGGTTAAATGCATCTTTGGCCAGCTGCAGTTTGGCACTGCTTTGCTGTTGCGACAAAAACTGCAGTTGCCAATTTTGCTGCTCCTGTTGCAGTTGGATTTGATAGTGCCCAGCAGCTAAGCGAACCTGAGGCAAAGGCAGCATCAGGTTGCCCAGTTGCAGGTACTGTTGCTGCAAGCGGGCCGGAATACTTTGGCCCTGTATGGCGCTGGCAACTTGCGCCAACAGCTGCTGCTGCAGCTGTGCCGGCAAGGTCAATTGCTGGTACTGCAAGCGCTGCGGGGGCGGCTCTGAGTGCGTCTGGCCTGGTAGTTGAGGACTGCTTCTGTCGGCTGCTTTGGGCATGCTCAGGTTGCCAGGCATCGAAGGTACCAAAGGCGTAGTTCTGGCTTGGCTGGTTGTTTTCACCTCAAGAAACAAACTGGGCTCCTGACCTGAACCAAGACTGATGCTGGCTTCAATGCGAGCCTGTGGAAATTGCACCATCAGCGACTGTATGGTGCGGTGCAAGGCGGCAGGTAAGGGCAGAACCATGCCCTGAGGCAGACGGATTTGGCTTTGCTGCCGGCTGCTTTGCAGCTCGACCGGCAAATGGGTGGCCGTACTGGCACTGCTGAGATCGGTCACGGGTCGGCTGTCGCCACGCCAGTTCAATGCCAGGGTCAGTGCTTGTTGTTGGTTTAAAGGAAAGCTTTGAACGGCTTCGCCCCTGGCTTGCAACTGGACCTGAACCCGGCCGTCCGGCAATTGCTGAAAGCTGGCCTGCATCGCACTGCCATTCGGGGCGGTGACACTTTGTGGCAGTCGCAGTTGCAAAATCCCCTGGGCGGTATTCAGTTGCAAAAGACGTGCGCCTTGTACCGGATCGGTCAACAGAATGCCTGGGTAGGCTTTGTCTGGTTGCAAGGGAATGGCCGCTGTGGTGCCGCGGCCGGCAGCGGTTACCTGCATCAGGTGCTCAAGTTTGATCGGGTTCATGTTTTTGTCACTTTTACCATGCTTGTGCTCCGCTGACGCGTTCGTATTCCAATCGGAATATGGTAAGATCCGCGCAATTTTACCAGGAGGCCACTGTGACCGACTTCTTTTGTGCCCGCGGCTTAAGTTGTATCCGCCAGGACAGAGTACTGTTCCAGGGGCTGGATCTGGAGCTGGTACCCGGACAGCTGCTGCAGGTGCAGGGCAAAAATGGTGCTGGTAAAAGTTCATTGTTGCGTCTGTTGGCCGGTTTGTCCACACCGGATGATGGTGAGATCCTGTTTCAGGGCCTGCCGTTATCGCAGCAATTGGACCAATTTTCGACCTCTCTTTGTTATATCGGCCACCAAAGTGGCATTCATGAGCACTTAACCGCTCTGGAAAATCTGGCATTTTGGCGTGCTGCTTATGAGCTGCCATACCAGGATAACCTCAGCTTGCTGGGTGAGTTAGGCCTGGCCGGTTTGGAAGATGTGCCTTGCCGAATGCTTTCTGCCGGGCAACAGCGCAGGGTTTCCTTAGCCAGGCTTTGGTTAACTCAGGCACCGCTGTGGATATTGGATGAACCCTTTACTGCCCTTGATCAGCACTCCATTGCACGTTTGCAGCAGCGCTTTCATCAGCAACTGGCAGCCGGTGGTGCCATTATTGTGACGACGCATCAACCGCTCAGTGTCGACTTTCCCAGTTTAAAAACTCTGGAGCTGGCTTACCGATGGTAATGACATTTTTACGCCGAGAGCTGGTGCTGTTGGCACGGCAGAAGGCCGATTGGTTGAACCCGTTGCTGTTCTTCATTATTGTCTTGACCTTGTTTCCGTTAGGGGTTGGACCAGAGCCGAACCAATTACGTATAATGGCGCCTGGGATTGTCTGGATAGCGGCCCTGTTGAGTGTTTTGCTGGCGGCTGAGCGCCTGTTTCGCGATGACTATCGCAACGGTGTGATTGAGCAGCTGGTGGCGTCGCGTCAGGGGGTGATGGCCTTTGTGCTGGCGAAGACCGCTGCAAACTGGCTCAGTACCGGTTTGCCATTGGTGATGTTGTCCCCGGTGGTGGCCATGTTGTTGGGCGTTGATAAAGCGGCATTTATCGCCATGATGCTGACGCTGTTGTTGGGAACCCCTATGCTCAGCATTCTGAGTGTGTTGGGCGCGGCTCTGACCATGTCGGCCGATAAAGGCGGCATTTTGCTGGCACTGTTAATAGTCCCGCTGTACATACCTCTGCTGATTTTTGCCAGTGCGGCAATTGAGGCCGCGGGTATGGGGTTGTCTTACAGTGGTCAACTTGCGATTCTGGTTGCCATGTTACTATTGGCGTTGGCTTTGGTGCCACTGGCGGTTGCCAGTGCGTTACGAATTAATGTGAGTTAGTATGTTTAAATGGCTGCACCCTCTGGCAAAACCTGAAACTCTATATCGATTCTGCGGGCATTTGTTTCCCTGGCTTATGCTATCAGCCCTAACCATTCTGCTGGTGGGCAACGTCTGGGGTCTGGTATTTGCCCCTCAGGATTATCAGCAATTCGATACGGTACGCATTATGTACATCCACGTGCCTTCTGCCTTGCTGTCGATGAGCACCTACACCATGATGGCGATTGCCGCTTTTATTGCGCTGGTCTGGCAGGTCAAAGTCGCCCAGTGGTCGGTACTGGCCATTGCGCCGATTGGTGCCGTTTTTACCGCCATCTCATTGCTGACCGGCATGGCCTGGGGCAAGCCGATGTGGGGCACCTGGTGGGAGTGGGATGCGCGCTTGACCTCGCAACTTATTTTGTTGTTCCTGTATCTGGGCGTGATTGCCTTGTACGGCGCTTTTTCCGACCGTCAGACCGGTGGCAAGGTCGCTTCCTTGTTGGCTGTGATTGGCGTGGTCAATGTCCCTATTATTCATTTCTCCGTAGAGTGGTGGCATACCCTGCATCAGGGGGCCAGCATTATGAAGTTTGACACCCCTTCGGTGCATCCCAGCATGCTGTGGCCTTTGCTGATTAGTTTGCTGGGTTTTTATCTGTTGATGCTGGCTCTGGTTTGTTTGCGGCTAAGGACCGCTATTTTAGAGCATGAGCAGCACCGGCCATGGGTACGTGCGACCTTGGGAGGACACTAATGCAGTTTGACAGTTTCAGTGATTTTCTGGCGATGGGCGGCTATGGCTTTTACATCTGGCTGGCCTATGGTTTGACCTATGGTTTGTTGGTGGGGCTGGCGGGTTATTGCTTTTGGGAGCTGAAAGCCTTTCACCAAAACTTCCGACAGAAGCTGGCGCGGGCCCAACGAGTTAAGCAGTATCAGGAGATTGAGCACCCATGACAACAAGACGACAAAAACGCCTTTGGTCCATTCTGGCCATCTTAACCCTGGTAGCCGGCTCAGTCGGCGCCATGCTGTTTGCCCTGACGCAGAATATCAACTTATTCTATACCCCAACCCAGTTGGTCGAAGGCATCGGGCCTGATAAAAAACGCCCGGAAATCGGTCAGCGTCTTCGCATCGGTGGTGTGGTGGTTGAAGGCTCTGTGGTGCGGGACCCTGAGTCCTTGTTGGTTCGTTTTGACCTGGTGGATATTGGCCCTACCGTAACGGTCGAGTACAACGGCATCCTGCCAGACCTGTTCCGTGAAGGACAGGGCATCGTCGCTCAGGGCCATCTGGTTGAAGACCGCCTGATCCGCGCCACCGAGGTGCTAGCACGGCACGATGAAGAGTACATGCCACCCGAAGTGGCCAAAGCACTCAAAGGCATTCAGCATGTGCCGCCCTCGCAGCAAACCGCTACCGAATCCACCGGAGGTTACTGATGATCCCTGAGTTAGGCCAACTGGCACTGACCTTTGCTTTTGTGCTGTCCCTGATGTTGGGGGTGATTCCGCTTTATGGCAGCTACACCGGCAACGAGCGGGCTTTAATGCTGGGTAAGCCCTTGGCCATCGCCTCGGCTTTGTTTGCCGGCCTGGCATTCGCCGCTTTGTCCTATGCGTTTTACACCGATGACTTTACTGTCATCAATGTTGCGTCCAATTCCAGCACTGTATTACCTTGGTACTACAAACTGACGGCTACCTGGGGCTCGCATGAAGGCTCTATGGTGCTTTGGGTTTGGATCCTGACTTTGTGGACGGCTGCGGTTGCGCTGTTTTCCAAACAACTGCCGTTGCTGATGCAGGGGCGTATTCTGGGGGTGATGGGCTGGATAGGCGTTGGCTTTATTGCGTTTTCGCTCTTTATGTCCAACGCTTTCGAGCGCAGCCTGCCGTACTTTCCGGCCGAAGGCAATGATCTGAACCCCTTGCTGCAAGATTTTGGCATGATCATTCACCCACCTTTGCTGTACATGGGCTATGTTGGCTTTGCGGTATCCTTTGCTTTTGCCATTGCGGCATTGCTCAGCGGCAAGTTTGACAGCACCTGGGCACGTTGGGCGCGGCCTTGGACCCTGGCAGCCTGGATGTTTTTAACCCTGGGCATTATGCTCGGCAGTTGGTGGGCTTACAAAGAGCTCGGCTGGGGTGGTTGGTGGTTCTGGGATCCGGTTGAAAATGCTTCCTTTATGCCTTGGTTGGTGGGCACGGCGCTGATCCATACTTTGGCGGTGACGGAAAAGCGTGGCACCTTTAAATCCTGGACGGTCTTACTGGCACTGGCAACCTTCTCGCTAAGCCTGTTGGGTGCATTCCTGGTTCGCTCCGGTGTACTGGTCTCGGTGCATTCTTTTGCCACCGATCCAAGTCGGGGTTTGTTCCTGCTGGTGTTTTTGCTGATTGTGATCGGGGGTTCCTTGCTGCTGTATGCGCTGCGGATGCGTTCGGTCCGCAGTCAGGCCCGGTTTGAGCTGTTTTCACGCGAAGTGATGCTGTGGGGCAACAACGTCTTTATGCTAACGGCAACCCTGGTGGTATTTCTGGGGACCTTGTTGCCGCTGTTCCACCAGGAGCTGGGGCTGGGTTCCATTTCCATTGGTGAGCCTTTCTTTGATGCGATGTTCTTTTACCTGGCCATTCCGTTCAGCCTGTTGTTGGGGCTGGGCCCTTGGGTACGCTGGAAACAGCAAAAATGGCAGCCGCTGATCCCGCCGATGGCGATGATTGCGCTGGCAACCCTGATTGTTGCGGTCGGTTTGATGGCGGCTACCCA
>SKGJ01000302.1 GCA_007117525.1 Alkalimonas sp. | reverse complement strand
TTGGGATCGTTCAACCAGCCCACATCGACACTAAGGGCTGCGGACGATTTTTCCGCTGCAGGGTCCGACACCAAGACCACCTGCAGCTGATTGGGCAGGGTAATGGCTTTGTACTGACGCGCATCGTTCGGGCTGGTGATAATGGACTGAGCAGCAGGCTGCTCCGCCGCAATCGTTTGGGTCGCGGTGCTGCTGCAGCCACTTAGCAACCAAGCGCTGCTGCTGGCAGCCAATAAAGCCAAGCTTACTGCTTTTAATCGAAATAGTTTTTTGTTCATTGTTGCATCCTTTTTTGGTGTTTGGTCATTGGCCACAAGCCTAACCCGCTTCACCCGTTGCACCGATAACAAGCAGCGGATGAAGCGATGATTTCGCTGTAACTAAGTTATAACCACTTAATAAATCATAGACTTAATAGAATTCTGGCCAATAAAAAAGCCACCCGAAGGTGGCTTTTTGCTGCAAGCGATTCGCTTTGCTTATTTGGTTTTGCGCAATTTGCGGATCAATTGCAGCTGTGCAATGGCTTCCGCCAACTGAGCCGCGGCCTCTGCGTAGTCGAAATCGGCACTGGCGTGTTGCATCGCATCTTTAGCGCGTTGTTGCGCTTCCAGAATTGCCTGCTCATCCAGATCTTCGGCCCGCTTAGCTACATCGGCCAGTACCGTGACACCATCCGGCTGCACTTCCAGTACGCCACCAGCAACATAGATGAAGTGTTCTTCACCAAATTGCTTGACGATGCGCACCATGCCTGGCTTGATGGTGGTCAGCAAAGGACTGTGGTGCGGTAACACACCCAGAACACCTTCACTGCCGGTTACCTCGACGTACTCGACCAGACCGGAATAGATTTTATCTTCCGCACTGACTACGTCCAGATGCACTGTCATCGCCATGTCGCCTCCTCAGCTGCTTACTTCAGCTTGTTCGCTTTCTCAACAGCTTCGTCAATGGAGCCAACCATGTAGAAGGCTTGCTCTGGCAAGTGATCGTACTCACCGTCCAGGATGCCTTTAAAACCACGGATGGTGTCTTTCAGCGACACGTACTTGCCCGGAGAACCGGTAAAGACTTCTGCCACGAAGAATGGCTGAGACAGGAAACGCTGGATTTTACGCGCACGGAATACCGTGGTTTTATCCTCGTCCGACAGCTCATCCATGCCCAGGATGGCGATGATGTCTTTCAGCTCTTTGTAACGCTGCAGTACAGTCTGCACGCCACGGGCAACTTCGTAGTGCTCTTTGCCAATGACCAGCGGATCCAACTGACGTGAGGTGGAGTCCAGTGGGTCAATCGCCGGGTAAATACCTAAAGAAGCGATGTTCCGGCTCAGTACTACGGTTGCATCCAAATGCGAGAAGGTGGTTGCTGGCGATGGATCCGTCAAGTCATCCGCAGGCACGTAAACGGCCTGAATGGAGGTGATGGAACCGGTCTTGGTCGAGGTGATCCGCTCTTGCAGCACACCCATTTCCTCGGCCAGCGTTGGCTGATAACCTACCGCCGATGGCATACGACCCAGCAGTGCAGATACTTCGGTACCGGCCAGGGTGTAACGGTAGATGTTATCCACGAAGAACAGCACGTCACGGCCTTCATCACGGAATTTTTCCGCCATGGTCAGACCGGTCAGGGCCACACGCAGACGGTTGCCTGGTGGTTCGTTCATCTGACCATACACCAGCGATACTTTGTCCAGTACGTTGGAGTCTTTCATTTCGTGGTAGAAGTCGTTACCTTCACGGGTACGCTCACCCACACCGGCAAACACCGAGTAACCGCTGTGCTCGATCGCGATGTTGCGGATCAGCTCCATCATGTTCACGGTTTTACCCACACCGGCACCACCGAACAGACCAACTTTACCACCCTTGGCGAACGGACATACCAGGTCGATAACCTTGATGCCGGTTTCCAACAGGGCGTTGGATGCGGACTGATCTTCGTAGCTTGGTGCTTCGCGGTGGATGGACCAACGCTCTTCTTCACCAATAGGGCCCGCTTCGTCGATCGGCTCACCCAATACGTTCATAATACGGCCCAGTGTGGCTTTGCCCACGGGTACCTGAATGGCTTTACCGGTATTGCTGACGGCAGCACCACGGCGCAGACCATCCGTTGTGCCCAGTGCGATGGTACGTACTGTGCCGCCACCCAGCTGCTGCTGAACTTCCAGCACCAGACCAGCGAGCTCGCCATCAGTTACGTTCAACGCGTCATAGATACCAGGTACCGCATCTTGTGGAAAATCGATATCCACAACGGCGCCAATAATTTGGACTACCTTACCTTGACTCATGTTGTTTCCTCAAATGTCTCAAAACTGTTCACTTAACCAACCGCAGCTGCGCCCGATACAATCTCACTCAGTTCTTGAGTGATGGCCGCCTGACGCGCTTTGTTGTAAACCAACTTCAGCTCATCCATCAGGTTGCCGGCGTTGTCGGTTGCGGCTTTCATCGCCACCATACGGGCAGCGTGTTCGCAAGCCGCATTTTCTACCAGTCCCTGATACACCAGCGATTCCATGTAGCGATCCATCAGCATATCGATGATCGGCTCTGGCTTGGGTTCGTAGATGTAATCCCACTTGTATTTACGCTTAGGCGCATCGTGGGTTGGCAAAGGCAACAGTTGATCGATCCTTGGCTCTTGTTTCATGGTGTTGACAAACTGGTTGTACACCAAATAGAGGCGATCGATTCGACCTTCCAGATAAGCTTTCAGCATCACCTGCACGGTACCAATGATGTCAGCCAGTTTTGGGCTTTCACTGGAACCGGCTTGCTGAGCCAGTACCTTGCCACCGAAACGACGGAAAAAGGCGGTTGCTTTGTTGCCAATCAGGGCAAACTCGGTCGCAACACCTTGGCTTTTCCAGTCTTTCAGCTCGAGCAGCACACGCTTAAACTCGTTGCTGTTCAGGCCGCCACAAAGACCACGATCGGTTGAGATAATGATGTAACCGACGGTTTTGACTTCACGCTCAACCATGTAAGGATGACGATAGTCCAGATTACCACCGGCCATATTTCCGACCACTTTGCGCATACCTTCAGCGTATGGGCGGGATGCAGCGACTCGATCCTGCGCGCGGCGCATTTTACTGACCGCAACCTTTTCCATAGCGCTGGTGATCTTGCGAGTATTGTTAATACTCCCAATTTTGCTTTTTATCTCTTTACCACCGGCCATGACGATGTCTCCGTTTCATTCAACGACTAAGGGTGGCCAGGCCACCCATGTCTTGTTACCAGGTTTGGGTGGACTTGAAGGTCTCAACCACCTTTTTCAAACCTGCTTCAATCTCGTCGTTGTAACCACCGGTTTTGTTGATTTCTGCCAGCAGCTCAGCATGCTCAGACTTGGCATACGACAACAGAGCCGACTCAAAGTCGCCAATCTTGTCGGTCGCCACATCTTTCATAAAGCCTTTCTCGATGGCAAAAATAGACAACGTCATGTCCGCAACGCTCATTGGCGCGTACTGCAGCTGCTTCATCAGTTCGGTAACTTTCTGACCATGCTCCAACTGGGCACGGGTCGCGTCATCCAAATCCGAAGCAAACTGAGCGAAAGCCGCCAATTCAGCGTACTGAGCCAGGGCCAGACGGATACCGCCACCCAGCTTTTTGATGGCTTTGGTCTGAGCTGCACCACCCACCCGCGATACCGAGATACCCGCATTCACCGCAGGACGAATACCGGCGTTGAACAGATCGGTTTCCAGGAAGATCTGGCCATCGGTGATGGAGATCACGTTGGTCGGTACGAACGCAGAAACGTCACCCGCCTGGGTTTCAATGATCGGCAGGGCGGTTAAAGAACCGGTTTTGCCTTTCACTTCACCATTGGTCAGACGCTCAACGTAGTCGGCATTGACACGAGATGCACGCTCCAGCAAACGGGAGTGCAAATAGAACACATCACCCGGGTAAGCTTCACGGCCTGGTGGACGACGCAGCAACAAAGAAATCTGACGGTAAGCAACAGCTTGCTTGGACAAGTCGTCGTACACGATCAGCGCATCTTCACCGCGGTCACGGAAGTACTCACCCATGGTACAGCCGGCGTAAGGTGCCAGGAACTGCAGGGCCGCAGCTTCCGAAGCAGAAGCCACCACTACGATGGTGTGGGCCAGGGCGCCGTGCTCTTCCAGCTTGCGCACCACGTTGGCAATGGTGGATGCTTTTTGGCCAACCGCCACATAGATACACTTAACGCCGGTGCCTTTCTGGTTGATGATGGCATCGATGGCCAGCGCCGTTTTACCGGTCTGACGGTCACCGATCACCAACTCACGCTGGCCACGACCGATTGGGATCATCGAGTCAACCGACTTGTAGCCGGTTTGCAGAGGCTGGTCGACCGACTGACGGTCGATAACGCCCGGAGCAATTTTTTCAACCGGCTCAAAGCGGGCTGCATCGATTGCGCCTTTGCCATCAATAGGTGCACCCAGGGTGTTTACCACACGACCCAGCAGGGCTTCACCAACCGGAACTTCTAAGATACGGCCAGTGCTTTTAACTTTAGTGCCTTCGGTCAGATCCGCGTACGGGCCCATGACAACGGCACCAACAGAATTGCGCTCTAAGTTCAGCGCAATTGCGTAACGGTTGCCAGGAAGCTCAATCATTTCACCCTGCATACAGTCTGCAAGGCCATTGATGCGAATGATACCGTCCGTTACCTGAACGATGGTACCTTCATTGCGAGCTTCACTGACCACATCGAACTGAGCAATACGTTGCTTAATCAGTTCAGCAATTTCAGTGGAATTCAGTTGCATACTCTGTTTCCTAATTAGGACTGCAGCGTGGTGATAAGCCGATCCAGCTTACCACGGACCGAGCCGTCGATGACCAGGTCACCCGCTTGCATTAACATACCGCCGACCACATTAGGATCAACGCTACAGTTCAATTTTACGTTTCGCTCCAGACGCTTGGATAAAGCAGCGACCAGCTTTTCCTGTGCAGCAGCATCAAGCGGCTTGGCTGAGGTGACATCCACCAGCACTTCGCGCTCGTGGTCATTTTTCAATTCAGTAAAATGAACCAGAACCTCAGGCAACGCCTGCAGACGTTTGTTTTCAGCCATCAGCCTGATCAGATTCTGAACAGGCTGAGTGAGCTGATCCGCACAAACTTGATTGAACAAGTTGGCTTGGGTTTCTGCAGTGCTGTTGCTGCCCAAAAAAGCGATCATTTGGGGGTCCTTTGCGACTTCAGCGGCAAAGGTCAGCATCTGTTGCCAATCAGCCAATTGCTTTTGCTCTACAGCATAGTCAAAGGCTGCTTTGGCATAAGGACGAGCAATATTCGTCAAGTTTGACATGGCTCGCTCCTTTTACAGTTCCTGGACCAGTTTTTCCAGAATGTCGCTATGTGCAGCGTCATCAATTTCGCGTTGCAGGATGCGCTCGGCACCAGCCACGGCCAACGCCGCCACTTGTTTGCGCAGATCTTCACGTAAGCGGCTTTTCTCTGCTTCCACTTCCGCCCGCGCCTGAGCCAGGATGTGATCCCGCTCTTCGTTGGCTTTGATGGTCGCTTCTTCGATCAGCTTGCCTTCGCGTTTTTGGGCCTGCTTGATAATAGCAGCGCCCTGATCTTTGGCTTCCCGCAGGATGTCTTTGGCCTTGTCCTGAGCGATTTGCAGATCTTTCTCTGCCCGATCAGTGTGGGCCAAGCCATCAGCGATTTTTTTCTGGCGCTCTTCAATCGCTGCGTTGATCGGTGGCCACACAAATTTCAGTGTGAACCACACGAAGACCGCCATCGCAATCGATTGACCTATTAGGGTTGCGTTTATATCCACAACGAGCCTCCTTTAAAGTTGATGAACGAGGACTCTTAGATGAACGGGTTTGCGAACAACAGTAACAGAGCAACACCCACGCCAATCATAGAGATCGCATCAATCAGACCTGCCAGGATGAACATCTTGGTTTGCAGTTGTGGTGCCATTTCAGGCTGGCGCGCGCTGGCGTCCAGGAATTTGCTGCCCATGATGGCAAAAGCAAATGCAGTAGACAGGGCAGCAACACCCAGAATGATTGCGACTACAAACAAGGTTGCGACTTGAACTTCCATTGAGTTTCTCCAGTTTCTAAAGGTTTAAGGTTAAAAAAAACGACTTAGTGTTTCTCTGCTGCCATGCTCAGATAAACGATGGACAGCATCATAAAAATAAAGGCTTGCAACACAATGACCAGGATATGGAACACCGCCCAGGCAAAGTGCAACGGCAACTGCGCCAATCCGACCAATGCAATCAAAATGAAGATAACTTCACCGGCATAGAGGTTACCGAACAAACGCAATCCGAGAGAGACCGGCTTGGACAACAAGGTCACCAACTCCAGCACCAGGTTGAAAGGCACAAACAACCAGTGGTTGAAAGGGGTGAAGGCCAGCTCTTTGCTGAAACCACCCAGGCCTTTGTAATAAATGGAATAGCCCAGAATCAGGATAAAGACACCCAAGGACATCCCCATGGTGATGTTGACATCGGTAGTTGGGGCTATGGTCAGGTAGCTCCATGGGTGCGCCATCACACGCTCCAGGAAGCTGTAATCGGCTGCGTACTCAGGCAGGGCACTGCTGTTCAACGCCAAACCAACCATACCTGCTACCGTTGGGAACCAATCCACCGGAACCAGCTTCATCAGGTTCATCAGGAAGATCCACATAAAGATGGTCAGCGCGATAGGGCCAATCAGCTTATCTTTGACATGAAAGGTTTCTTTGACACAACCATTGACGAACTCAATGATCATCTCGATCAGGCACTGAAACTTGCCGGGGACGCCGGTGGTCGCTCTGCGCCCTACGACTGCGAAAGTAATGATGAAGAGTGTGCCCAGAATCAGTGACCAACCCAATGCACCGAGGTTCACAGCCCAAAAGCCTTCCCCTACGGTTAAATCAGTTAAGTGGTGACTGATGTAACCCTGGACTGAAATGTTGCTATCAGCCATGTTTCATCCCAATTATCAATGTTTAAAGAAAAAAACGGCCGACCATTGTGCCAGCAGGGTGATGGTGTAACTGATGATCAGTGCAGAGGCCACCACATCATCTTGTCGCATCACCCCGATAAATAAAGCAATCGTCAGCAAAATTTTTAGCGCATGGCCTCGCATAAAGGACTTGCGGGCCTGTTCTGCACTGCCTTGCGTCAGGTAACGAAAAGCAAAGAGTGCAAAAACTAAATTTGGTAACGCAGCAATCAAACCGCCTTGCAAAGCGGAATAGGCTGCCTGAGCCCCCTGCAACTGGAAAAAAACCAGCATCATCACGGATGCAACCAGCAGCTGAAAGCCTATCATTTGGTAGGAAGCAATTCGTACCTGACGTGCTGTTGGCTGCATTTCGACTCCGTTGTTGACCACAGTGCCGGTTCAGGGGTCAAAAAACCTGCGTAAGTATACTTATCTGGCCTTAATTTGCAACCAAAAGCGGCGTTTTCCCGACGATAGTTACAGCTCGCAAACCGTTAAAGCGGCTGGGCCTGCCCCTGCATTTTCTCGAGTATTTGCTCCAGTTCATCCAGACTGGAATAACCAATCACCAACTTGCCTTTGCCCTTGCGGTTGTAATCGATTTGCACCTGGGCAGCAAAGTGGTCACTCAGACGGTTCTCCAGGGCCTGCACATCGGGATCTTTTTTCACTGCGGTTTTCGGGGCCGGTGGCTGCTGCACCCGACGCACCAAGCTTTCAGTTTCCCGCACCGTCAGTTGACGGGAAGCCACCTGACGGGCGGTCTCCGACTGCTGTTCACCTTCCAGCGCCAGCAAGGCCCGGGCATGGCCCATCTCAAT
>SKGJ01000040.1 GCA_007117525.1 Alkalimonas sp. | reverse complement strand
GCTTAGCGCTGACCCCCGCCAGCCGGGAGCGGCCGATTGGCCGGTGCCGGTGCGCGAACCGGCTCAGCTTAGTCTGACGCTTCCTGAGCAGCGAAGCGAGCGGGCTTGGGTGAACGACCGGCGAATTTTTTACAGCTATCAGGGGCAGGGCGCCCTCTGGCTGGATATGCAGCAGGCCAGTTCGGCCCGTATTTTGGTCAATGGCCAGGTGCTGACGCTGCCAGCCGAGCTGAGCAAGCATCCAATGGTGTTGTCGCTGGCGGGGGTTACCCGCGATGGTCTGAATCAGTTGCGGGTGACCGAGGTAAAGCCGGCCGGGGCCAGTATCCAGCTTCGACTGGATTACCCCAGACTGAAAGATGGCTCGGCAACCGAGGCTGGTTTTTCAGCAAAGCGCCTGGCCGAACTGGATGCGCTGATTGAGCAGGAGGTTGCCGCCGGTTTTCCCGGTGCTGTGTTGTTGATTGCGAAAAATGGCCGGGTGGTGAAAGAAAGCGCCTACGGTTATGCCAAGCGCTACGACCGCTATGGCCAGCTGCTGGAGCAGCCGGTGCCGATGCGGACCGACACCCTGTTCGATCTGGCATCGAACAGCAAGATGTACGGGACCCTGTATGCCGTGATGAAGTTGGTCAGCGAGGGCAAACTGGATATCAATGCCCCGATTCAGCGCTATCTGCCTGACTATCAGGGTGATGGCCGGGAGCAGCGATTGGTGCGGGATCTGCTGGATCACAGTGCCGGCTACAGCCCCGAGCTGCACTTTTTCCGGCCTGACAATCCGCTGGGAGCCGACTTTTACTCGGTGGAGCCCGAGCGCACCCGCCGGTTGCTGGTTGAACAGGTGCCCTTGGAGCGGCCGCGCGGCCAGCAAAGCCGCTACAGCGATACCGGCTTTATGCTGTTGGGCGTTTTGGTTGAGCAACTGACCGGGTTGTCATTAGACCGCTATCTGGAACAAGAGTTGTATCAACCACTGGGGTTGGAGCGCACTCTGTTCAACCCTTTACAGAAGGGGGTTGCAGCGGCTGAGATCGCGGCCACCGAGCTGGACGGCAATTACCGGGCAGGCATGGCCCGGCCTTTTCCGGGCATGCGCCGCGGGGTGATTCGGGGCGAAGTGCATGATGAAAAAGCATTTCATTCGATGGCCGGGGTGGCCGGTCATGCAGGGTTGTTCAGCACCGCACGCGAGCTGGCCAAGCTGATGCTGCTGGCCCAGCATGGCGGTTATGGCGATGTGCCACTGTTCAGTCAAGCCGTGATCCAGCAGTTTGTCCGGCCCTCGGTGCAGGATCACCGCTTTGGCTTGGGTTGGCGCACCGCCGTGGGCGGTGAGCTGGCCTGGCACTTTGGCCCTTATGCCAGCCGATATGCCTTTGGCCACACCGGCTGGACCGGGACTGCGAGCTTGGTCGACCCCCATTACGATTTGTTGGTGGTGTTGTTGACCAATAAAAAACATTCGCCCATTCTGCGTCAGGGGGCTGGCTATGAATTCAGTGGCGATCGATTCGAAACCGGGCGTTATGGCAGCATCATGAGCCTGGTGTACGAAGCCATGCTGGGCTTGTAAACAGCCAGCCCGGGTGGGGAAGAAAAAGGAGTAGCATGGACATTAAATTGACAGCGCTGGACTGGGTGGTGTTTGGCGGTTACTTCCTGCTGTTGGCGGCTTTGGGCTGGGTACTCAGCCAACGCCGACAGGGCAATGCCAGCGACTTTTTCTTGGCCGGCAACCAAATGCCATTGTGGGCGGTTGCGATTTCGGTGATGGCGACCTCGCAGTCGGCAGCGACCTTCCTTGGCGGGCCGGATCAGGGTTTTCGTGGTGATTTGAGTTATCTTGCCACCAATATTGGGGCCTTGATTGCAGCCTTGCTGGTGATGGCGTATCTGATCCCGCGTTATTACCAGGCCAGGGTCACCACCGTCTATGGCTTGCTGGAGCAGCGTTTTGGCGCCGGGGCCAAGCGTCAGGCCGGCAGTATGTATCTGTTTGGCCGGGTGTTTGCCAGCGGGGCCCGACTGTACATGGCGGCCATTGCGGTTGCCATGGTGGTGTTTCATAACATCGAAGCCAGCAGTGTGGTGATGTCGATTGGGCTCTTGGCCTTTGGGGCTTTGGCGTACTCGGTGGTTGGCGGCATTCGTTCGGTCATTTATACCGATGCATTCCAGTGTGCAGTCTATGTGGTCGCGGCACTGGCCGTGCTGTTTTATCTGTGGTGGTTGATCCCGGCCGATAGCGGGGCAGTGCTTCAGGCCTTGCGTCAGCCTGTCGACGGCAGCGGTTCCAAATTGCAGTTGTTCGACTTTGCACTGGACTTCAGCTCTGCCGGTGTTTTTACCTTTTGGTCGGCGATTACCGGCTTTGTGCTGCTGAATATTGCTGCCTTTGGGCTGGATCAAGACATGACTCAACGGGTATTGACCTGCAAAACTGCGCGGCAGGGCGCTGGCGCTATGCTGTTGTCGGTGCTGATGATGATTCCGGTGATGCTGCTGTTTATTGCCATCGGCATGTTGCTCTATGTGTTTTACCAGCGCCCGGACTTGATGCTGCAGGGCAGCAGCGAGCTGGGCACGACCTTTGGCGGTGAAACCGTGACGGTCTTTATGTATTTTGTGCTGAATGAAATGCCGGCAGGTTTGCGGGGACTGGTGACTGTGGGGGTGGTTGCCGCCGCTTTGTCGACCATGACATCCGGTTTGAACTCCATGGCTTCGGTGCTGGTGACCGATCTCTACCGCCCCTGGCGGCAGCGACGGCAACCGACAACCTCTGAGCTGCATTTTGTCCGGGCCGGTCGTGTTGGCATGCTGCTGACTGCAACGGCTTTGTCGGCGATGGCTGTGCTGTGCTTTTACTGGCAGCAGTTCAGTGACATGCCGCTGCTGGCTTTTGCACTGAGCGTGATGGTGTTTTCTTACAGCGGTCTGTTGGGCGTGTACTTTACCGTGCTCTTTACCCGCCGTGGCAATGCCAGCAGTGTCGCCGCAGCGCTGCTCTGCGGTTTCCTGGTGCCTTTGCTGCTTCAGCCGTATGTGCTGCAATTTTTTGGCCCCAGGCTCAGTCAGTGGGATTTGGGCTTTACCTGGCAGCTTTGTCTGGGTACTTTAGTAGCCACTTGTGTGTGTTGTTTGGGACGCGCTCCTGCGCAGCAGCCTTCCTTATCATCTGAAGTCACAGGAGAAAGCGTGTGACCGACTACATTCTCGGCATTGATGCCGGAGGAACCAAAACATTGGGACGCTTGCTGCATCCGGCGACGGGTCGCAGCTGGCAATTGAAAATGGGCTCGGCATCCCTGACCAACGATTACAACAATGCCGCAGCCACCTTGTACCAACTGATCAGCAACTTGTTCGAGCTGGCGCAGTGCCGGGGCGAGCAGGTCACAGTGGTAGCCGGCGTGCCCGGTGCCGGTAATGTCCAGTTGCGTACTTCACTGGAGCTGCATCTGGCTGAGCTTTGCCCACAGTTGTGGGTCACCACCGACGCCAAAACCTCGGTTTGGGGTGCCAACGCCGGCCAGCCGGTGGCCGTGGTGGCACTGGGGACCGGCTCGGTCGGCATGCGGCTGGAAGCCAATGGCGAGGAACGTCAGTTCGGTGGCTGGGGCTTTAACATTGGCGATGAAGGCAGTGGCGCCATTCTTGGCAAGATGGCGGTGCGCCAGGTGCTGGATGAGTTTGATCGGCGCCGCAGTTTTGACTCCCGGCTGGCCAAAGCCGTCACCGCCGTCATTGGCACGGATCCGGCAAATATTTTGGGTTGGCTCAAGCATGCGGTGGTCAATGACTTTTCGCGGCTGGCCCCGCTGGTACTGCCTTTGGCGGAGCAGTGCCCGCAAGCGGCCAAAGTCTTTGAGCGCTATGTTGCCGATGTGGTGGCGCTGATTGATCTGACCTGTCTGGATGTCACCCTGCCTGTGGTGATCCTGGGTGGACTGGCCGAAGGCACCTTGCCACATTTGCCTGAACGGATCCGCCGTCAGGTGATTCCGGCGGCGGGAACCTCGGTGGACGGTGCCTTGCTGCTGGCCGAGCGCTGGCGTCAGGGCGAATTGGAAAAAACGGAGCCACGGGTATGAGCAAAGCGCCGCCACTGGACGCGACCAGCGAACAGCAACTGCTGCAGCAGTTAACGGGCTTTTTATCCGAAAGCCGCAATCCAGCGACGATGGATTTGGATCAGCTGGATACGCTGGCGCTGCTGCAACGCATCAATCAGGCCGATCAGCAGGTGCCTGCGGTGATAGCCGGCATCTTGCCGGATGTCGCCAGAGCGGTGGATGCCATTGTCGCAGCTTTTGCCGGCGGCGGCCGGCTGATTTACATCGGTGCCGGCACCAGCGGCCGCTTGGGGATTCTGGATGCAGCCGAATGCCCGCCAACCTTCAGCACGCCACCCGAGCAGGTTCAGGCCTTGATTGCCGGGGGGCCTGCGGCCATTTTACAAGCGGTGGAAGGAGCCGAAGACAACGCCGCTCAAGGGGTACTGGATGTGAAAGCCCTGGGGCTCAGCGCGGCCGATGTGCTGGTTGGTATCGCTGCCAGTGGCCGCACCCCCTATGTGGTGGCCGCGATGCAGTATGCTCAGACACTGGGCTGCACCACGGTTGGTATCAGCTGCAACCCGGGCACGGCCGTGCTGCAAAGCGCCGATATTCCTCTTTGCGCCCCGGTTGGGCCCGAGGTGCTGACCGGCTCGACCCGGATGAAGTCCGGCACGGCGCAAAAGCTGCTGCTGAATATGTTGTCAACTGCCAGCATGGTGCGCAGTGGTAAGGTCTATCAGAACCTGATGGTGGACTTGCATGCCAGCAACCAAAAGTTAGTGGTGCGGGCGGCCCGTATCGTGGTGGAAGCGACCGGGTGCAGTCATCAGCAAGCACGGCAGATGCTGGAGGACAGCGACTACCAGGCCAAGCTGGCCATTCTGCGTTTGCTGAGCGGCCTTGGCAAGGAAGACGCCAGGGCCTTGCTGGCAAAGCAGTCGGGCAGTTTAAGCCGGGCGCTTCAGCAGCAAGGTGACGGATAAAAAAAACAGCGTACCTGTAACAGCACTACGCTGGTGTGGGCAGGGCCGGGCAAAACCCCGGCCAAAAGCGCTAACGGGTAAAGCCTTTACTGCTCGCTCACCGGCTCCAGGTTGTCCGGATCGCTGCTCAGATCACGCGCCAGCAACAGGTACATCGCTGGCACCACAAACAAGGTAAAGGCGGTGCCAATGGTCATGCCGCTGGCAATCACCAAGCCCATCGCATAGCGGGAGGCGGCTCCAGCGCCACTGGCGACCAGCAAGGGGATCATCGCCAGCACAGTGGCGGCGGTGGTCATTAAGATCGGCCGCAGCCGCACGGCAGTGGCCTCTTCAATGGCTTCGCGTTTACTACGACCTTCCTGCTGCAACTGGTTGGCAAACTCGACAATCAAAATACCGTGCTTGGCAATCAGCCCCACCAGGGTCAGCAAGCCAACCTGGGTGTAGATATTCAAACTGGTAAAGCCCAGACTGATGAATATCAGCGCACCGCAAACACTCATCGGTACGGTGACCAGAATAATGACCGCATTTTTGAACGACTCAAACTGCGCCGCCAGCACCAGGAAAATCACAATCAAAGCAAAGAAGAAGGTGATCACCAATTGCTGGCCTTCGGCTTTGAACTGCCGCGATTGGCCGGCGTAATCGACGGTGAAGCCGGCGGGCAGCACTTCTGCGGCAATCTCATCCAGCACCGCCAGGGCTTCACCCAGAGGGACGCCAGGACGGGGCATCCCGGAGATGGTGACCGCATTGAGCTGCTGAAATCCTTTCAGCGCCTGCGGTTGCACACTCTCTTCCAGCGTAACTAAGGTGGATAACGGCACCAGCTCACCATCGCGATTGCGGGTGTAGTAATTTTTCAGCTGCTCGGGGTTTAAACGTTCCAGTCGCGCGACCTGTGGGATCACCCGGTACGAGCGGTTGTCCATGGCGAAACGACCGGCATCGGCACCCGCCAGCAAGCTGCCCAGATCGGCGGCGACTTGTTGCATGCTAACACCCATCAGAGCTGCTTTGTCCCGGTCGACATGCACGGTTTGCCGGGGCCGGTCAATCTTCAGGTCGTTATCGACAAAAATAAAGCGACCACTGGCCATGGCGCGGCCCATGATTTGCTGTGCGACCTCCTGCAAGGCTTCGAACGGTTGCGTAGAGCCAATAACAAACTCCACCGGCAAGCCACCACCCGGTGAGGGCAGAGAAGGCGGCACCAGCGCAAAGCTGTTCAGGCCTGGTAAGCCATCCAGAAATGGTTGAATTTGCGTTTCCAGTACCTGCTGAGTACTGCGGCTACGCTGATCCCAGGGGGATAACACCAGGCCAGCAATGGCGGTATTGGTGCCACCCATGCCATTGATAATAAATACGTTCTCCAGCTCTGGAATCTCATCCAGCAAGCGGTTCAGCTCTTTGGTGTTGCGCTCCAGATAATCCAGGGTGGCAAAGCTGTCGGCATTTAGAATGGAGAACACAAAGCCCTGATCTTCAGCCGGCTCCAGCTCCGATGGGCTGGTGACAAACAAGAAGTAGCAGGACACCAGCACGATACCACCAAAGGTCAGCAGCACTGGCAAGTAGTTCAGGGCACCATGCAGCTGTTTCTGGTAACCGCGGCGCAGACTGGCAAAGCGCCGATCCAGCCAGGCTTCCAAACGCGGTTTATCGGCCTCGGATTTATGTGCTTTTAAGATGTAGGCGCACATCACCGGCGACAGCGTCAGTGCCACCACACCGGATAAAATCACCGTGGCTGCCAGGGTAAAGGCAAATTCAACAAAGAGCACCCCGGTTAGTCCGCCGACAAAGCCAATTGGAATAAAAACCGCCACCAAGGTGGTGGACATGGCAATAATGGGCCAGGCCAGTTGCCGGGCTCCCAAAATAGCGGCCTCAATGCGCGACTTGCCTTCTTCCATAAAGCGGTGAATGTTTTCCAGCATAATGATGGCGTCATCCACCACAATGCCGATGGCAAGCACCATGGCCAGCAAGGTGAGCAGGTTGATGGAAAAGCCCAGCAACCACATTAAAAAGAAGGTACCAACCAGGGACACCGGAATGGCCACGGCAGGAATAATGACACTGCGCATTGAGCCCAAAAAGGCGTAGATCACCAACACCACAATCAGCAGCGCCAGCACAATGGACACCACCACTTCGTTGATGGCACTTTCGATGTATTCGGTCGAGTCGTATGGTATATCGGCAGCTAAACCTTCCGGCAACTGTGGAATGATGTCGCGGTCCCAAACTCGCCGCACTTCAGCAATCACATCCAGCGCATTGGCATCCGGTGCGATTTCAATGCCCATAAAGGTGGCCGCCAGACCGTTGAAACTGACCGAGCTTTCGTAGCTTTCAGCGCCCAGTTCGACTTCGGCGATGTCCATTAAGCGCACCAGGGCATCGCTGTCAGAGCGGATCACCAGCTGCTCAAATTCGGCCACACTTTGCAGATCGGTGGCGGCATTGAGATCCACTGCCACCATCTGGCCTTTGGTACGGCCAAGGGCAGCCAGCACATTGTTGCTGCGCAGCGCCTGGGTCACATCGCTGCCGGTGACCCCCAGGGCCGCCATGCGGTTTGGATCCAGCCAGATCCGCATCGCGTAGGTGCGAGCACCGAGAATTTCCGCCCGTTGTACGCCCGGTATGGTGGCCAGTTGTGGCTCCACCACCCGGACCAGATAGTCGGTGATCTGGTTGTTGCCCAGTACCTCGCTGTAAAACGACAGGTACATGGCGGCGACATCTTGGCCCACTTTCAGGTTGACCACAGGATCGCGGGCATTTTCCGGCAATTCGGAGCGGACTTTGTTCACCTGGGCAGCAATCTGGGTCAGAGCTTCGTTCGGATCGTAATCCAGTCGCAGGTAGGCTTCGATGGAGCTCATGCCAGC
>SKGJ01000350.1 GCA_007117525.1 Alkalimonas sp. | reverse complement strand
TTCTTTGAGCTGCGTGAGTTGCCCAGCCTGAAAAAGAAACCTTCTACTTCGGAGCTGCTGGATTGGTTGAAGCTGCTGCTGGCGGAAGAGATCCCGGCCGAGGTATTGCGCGACAAACAGCAAAAGGGCGGTTTGATGCCGATGTTTGGTGCCTTGCTGAAAAACGAGCAAGACGTTGCCCTGGTGGAAAAACTGGCCTTTATGGCGCGTCGCCGCTGATGCTGGTTCAGTTTTTTCAAACCCTGCGCAAGCATGGTCTGAGTGTTAGCCTGACGGAGCTGCTGGATTTGCTGGCCGCTTTAAAGCAGCAGGTGATCTTTGCCGACACCGAGGCATTTTACCATTTGGCGCGTTTGGTGCTGGTCAAAGACGAGCGCAACTACGACAAGTTTGACCGCGCTTTTGCCGAGTACTTTGAAGGGGTGGCGGCGGTCGATATCGCCAGCAGCATCCCGGATGACTGGCTGAAGCCCGATGTGATCCGTCAGCTGACTGATGCGCAAAAACAAGCGCTGAAAGGCCTTGGCAGTCTGGATGAGCTGCTAAAACAATTTAAAGAACGTTTAGCCGAGCAGCAAAAACGCCATGCCGGCGGCAACAAATGGATTGGCACCGGTGGCACCTCGCCCTTTGGTGCCTATGGCTACAACCCGGAAGGGATCCGGTTGGGGCAGGAGGGTTCCGGTGCCCGCAGAGCCGTCAAAGTCTGGGACAAGCGCGAGTTTCGCGATCTCGACAGCGATGCCGAGCTCAACAACCGCAGCATTAAGCTGGCGCTGCGTCAATTACGCCGTTTTGCCCGAACCGGTGCCAGCCAGGAACTGGACTTACCGGAAACCATTCGTGCGACCTCGCAGCAGGGGGGACTGTTGGATTTGCAATGGCAACCCGAACGGCACAATGCCATCAAAGTACTGCTGCTGTTGGATGTGGGCGGCTCGATGGACGATTACATCCACGAGTGCGAGCAGCTGTTTGCCGCCGCCCGCAGCGAGTTCAAACAGTTGGAGTTTTTTTACTTTCACAACTGTGTGTACGAAGGGGTCTGGAAACACAACCAGCGCCGGCGCGAGCAGCAAACCAAGGTGATGGATTTAATTCATACCTACGGCTCGGATTACAAGCTTATCTTTGTCGGCGATGCCACCATGGGCCCTTACGAAATCGCCTGGCCCGGCGGCAGCGTCGAGCACTACAACGAAGAAGCCGGCGATGTCTGGCTCAACCGGCTGCTGGCGCAGTACCCCAAAGCCGTGTGGTTGAATCCGCAACCCGAAACCTGGTGGCCGCATTATCAGTCGATTGGTCTTATTCAGCAGATCATGGCTCAGCGCATGTACCCGCTCACCCTGGACGGTTTGCAGCAAGCAATGCGGACTTTATTGAGTTAAACAGCTGTCAGCCTTTGCTGACAGCGCTATAATCGAACAAGCCCATAAAAGACAGAGCAGACCCTACAGGTCGCCCAAGACAAGGTTGGATTATGAAAAATGTTGTGATCAGTGGTTCCGGTGTTTTTACCCCGGGTGAAAGCATTTCCAACGAAGAGCTGGTTGCCAGCTTTAATCAATACGTCGATAACTTCAATCAAGCGCACGCGGCTGAAATTGAACGCGGAGAGTTAGAGGCTTTAGGCCACTCCAGTTGCGACTTTATTGAAAAGGCTTCCGGCATAAAGTCGCGCCATGTGCTCTACAAAGAGGGCATTCTGGACCCTGCCGTGATGCACCCGGTCTTTCCGCGCCGGGGGGAGGGCGAGATCCCGGAAATGGTTGAAATGGCGCTCAGCGCCGCCAAAGAGGCCATGGCCGAAGCCGGTAAAACCGCTGCCGATATCGACTTAATCATCTGCGCTGCCTCCAACATGCAACGTCCTTATCCGGCCTTGTCCATCGAACTGCAGCAGCAACTGGGTGCCAGCGGTTATGCCTTTGATATGAATGTAGCCTGCTCCTCGGCTACCTTTGCCATTAGCAATGCGGTCAATGCCATTCGCGGTGGTATGGCCAAAGTGGTGTTGGTGGTGAATCCGGAGTTTGCTTCACCGCAGGTCAATTACCGTAGCCGTGACAGCCACTTTATTTTTGGCGATGTCTGCACCGCCACCATTATTGAAGCCGAAGAAAGCTGTCAGGCACCTTCGGCCTTTCGGATTTTGGGCATGCGTCTTAAAACCGAGTTTTCCAACAACATTCGCTGCGATATTGGCTACACCGAGCATTGCTTTGACACTCCTGAGCCGGAGATCGCTTTCTTCCGCCAGCAAGGCCGCAAAGTCTTTAAAGAGCTGTTGCCGCTGGTGGCCGATGTCATCGCCACTGAAATGGCAGCGCAGCAGGTGACACCGGATCAGCTGAAGCGCTTGTGGTTGCACCAGGCCAACATCAACATGAACATCTTTGCCGCCAAAAAGATTCTGGGGCGGGATCCTGAGCCGGAAGAAGCGCCGTTGGTGCTGGACCGCTACGCCAATACCGCATCCGCTGGCTCCATCATTGCTTTTCACCAGCATAAGCAGGGCTTGGCCGCTGGCGATAAAGCCATTTTGTGCTCCTTTGGTGCCGGTTATTCGATAGGTTGTCTGGTGCTGGAACAGCTTAACTAAGGTCTCTTGTATTGCCCTAAGCCGTTTGCTTTGTAACAAAGTATGTCGACAAAGCACTTTTTTACGCAAAAACCGTCCCTATAATGGACGGTTTTTAATTTAATTATTTGATTTTAAAAATTTATTTTCCGTACTTGTTATGCTCGCCATCGCTCAGGTGGCTCGATGTGATTTGTAACATTTAACACAACCATTAGGACCTTTTTTTCGTTAGTATAGAAATAACTGATAAAAAGCGCTCGAGATCTTCATGACGCCCAAACAACTCAAAATTATTTTGCCCCTTGCCATTTTAGCCGTTGCCATTGTCTTAATGATGCTGCTTAAACAAGGGCGGCAGCCGGCAGAGCAGCGTGAAGACCTGCCAACCGGTGTGCTGGTGGATACCATGACCAGTCAGCAAGAGTCGTTGATTTACCGGGTTAGCTCGCAAGGGACCGTGCGTCCTAAGCTAATGACCAATCTGGTATCGGAAGTGAACGGCCGCATTACTGAAGTGTCGCCCAATTTTGTCGAAGGCGGCTTTTTTGCTGCCGGTGAACTCTTGGTCAAAGTTGAACAAGATGACTATTTAACGGCGGTTAAAGCGGCAGAAGCCAACCTGGCGCGCGCAACGGCGGCGCTGGAAGAAGAGCGGGCCCGGGTGCGGGTGGCTGAAGAAGAGTGGGCCTCCTTTACCGATGGCTCGGCACCAGAGCTGGGATTGCGCCGGCCGCAACTGGCCCGTGAGCTGGCCAATGTGCGCTCGGCCGAAGCCGAGCTCGAGCGTGCTGTACGCGATCTAAGCCGTACTGAAATTCGTGCGCCTTATGCCGGCTTGTTGCAAAGCCGGGCGGTGAATCTGGGGCAATTTATTAGTCGTGGTTCTGTACTTGGTAATATTCTGGGCACCGATCTGGCGGAAATTCGCTTGCCGCTAAGCGATCACGACCTGGCTTTTATGCGCTTGCCAGGACCCGACAACCCAAACTATCCAGCGGTCGAGTTATCGGCGATCGTTGCCGGGCAGCTGCAGCAGTGGCAAGGAACTTTAGTGCGCACCGAGGGAGTGCTGGATGAGCGCAGCCGGGTGATATATGCAGTGGTGCAGGTCGAGGATCCATACCAGCTGATGGGTTCAGGCAATACACCTTTACGTTTTGGTCGCTTTGTCCAGGCCAATATCGAAGGGATCGCTTCCGGCGCAGTTTTTCGGGTGCCCCGCAATCTGCTAAGACCTGGCAATCAGTTGCTGCTGGTCGATGCAGACAACAAGCTGGAGTTTCGGACTGTGCAGGTGCAGCGTACCGATGAGCGCTACGCCTACATCAGTGCAGGTTTAAGCGATGGTGAACACTTGGCGGTTTCGGCCTTACCCAATCCACTGGCGGGGATGCAGGTGCGGCTTGGTCGGGTTAATGGCGAATGGCAAGAGGCCGATAGCACCTCTAAAACGGCACAAGCGGGAGATTAAGGCATGGATACGCACAAAGGCATAATTGCCTGGTTTGCCCGCAACAATGTGGCGGCCAATCTATTGATGGTGGTGCTGATCCTGGCCGGGGTGGCGTCGTTACTGACCATTAAAAAACAAATTTTCCCCGAGATAGCGCTGGATGAAGTGACCATTCGGGTGCCGTATCTGGGCGCCGCGCCGCAAGAAGTGGAAACGGCGGTGATTGATAAAATTGAAGAGCGCTTGCGCTCGGTCAACGGCATCCGGCGCATCCGCTCCACGGCGGTTGAAGGTATGGCCACGGTACGGGCAGAGATTTCCAGCAGCTACAACATCATGGAGGTGATGGAAGAGATCAACACCCAGGTGTCCGCCATTGCCACTTTTCCGGAGCAGGCTGAACGGCCCATCGTCTATCGGCAGCGCTTTCAAAGCAACGTGATTTGGTTGTCTTTGTACGGCAATGCCGATGAGCGCAGCATGAAAGAGCTGGCCAAGCAAGTTCGCGATGAACTGAAAAAACGCTATGGCATTAGCCAGGTTGAGGTGGTCGGAGCGCGGGATTACGAAATTTCCATCGAGCTGTCCGAGGCCGTGCTGCGCGAGTACCAACTCACCTTCGATCAGGTGGTGCAAGCCATCCGCAGCAGTTCGGTCGATATTCCTGGTGGCTCCATCCGCTCCGATGCTGGCAATATCCTGCTACGCACCCGTGGGCAGGCCTATCGTGGACATGAGTTTGCCGACATTACCCTGCTGCGTTTTAACGACGGCACCCGACTGCGGTTGGGCGACATTGCGGCGATCAACGATGGTTTTATTGAGCGCGATGGCGAGGCCACCTTTGATGGCATGCCATCGGTCTCGATTCGGGTGGATGCCGTTGGCGATGACAATACGCTGAAAATCGCCCGGCAGGTGAAAGAGTACGTCGAAGAGCAACGGGAGATCCTGCCCGCGGGCATTTATCTCGATCACTGGGGCGACAGCAGTTACTACCTGCAAGGCCGGATTGAGCTGATGACCAGCAACTTGCTGTACGGCGTTTTGCTGGTGTTGCTGGCGCTGACGCTGTTTTTGGAGTTCCGCATTGCCTTCTGGGTGATGGTTGGCATACCGGTGTGCTTTTTGGGCGCTCTGGCCCTGATGCCGCTGCCGGCTTTTGGCGTTTCCATCAATATGATCAGTCTGTTTGGCTTTATTTTGGTGCTGGGCATTGTGGTCGATGACGCCATCATCATCGGTGAAAGTGCCTACAGCGAAATTGAGAAAAAAGGCAAATCGATGGACTCGGTGATTGCCGGGGCGAAAAAAGTGGCGATGCCGGCAACCTTTGGGGTACTAACCACCATTGCTGCTTTCTTGCCGATGTTGCTGGTGGGGGGGCCTCAGGGGCCAATTTGGGAATCCATTGCCTGGGTGGTGATCCTGTGCTTGCTGTTCTCCATTGTTGAGTCGAAACTGATTTTGCCGACCCACATTGCCCACATCGATACCAAGCCCTGGGATCCCAACCGTCGCGGCCTGTTTTATGCCAGCGGCCGGGGGGCTAGCAACTTTCTACGCACCATTCGCGAGTGGGTCGCTGCCCGCTTGCAGCATCTAATTCATCAGCATTACCGGCCTTTTATCCGGCGCTGCATTGAGTTTCGTTATGTCACTTTAGCGACCTTCTTTTCCTTAATGCTGTTGATGATCGGGTTGCTGAGCGGTGGCTTTGTCCGCTGGGTGTTTTTCCCGGATATTCCCAGTGACTTTATTCAGGCGTCCATTGTGATGGAAGAGGGCAGTTCCAGCCAGCAAACCCAGCAAGCGCTGGATGAAATGGAGCGGGCATTGCTGCGCGCCAACGAGCGGCTAAAAACCGAGTACAAGGCCGATGTCATTCAGCACCGGCTGGTGTTTTTAAACAGCGATACCCGGGGTCAAATGGTACTGGAGCTGGAAAAAGCCGAAGGCCGTGACATCGATGGTTTTGAAATAGCCCGGCTGTGGCGCGAGGAAATGCCAGAAATTGCCGGGGTCCGCTCCATCAACATCAATGCCTCGACCGGTGGCGGTGGTGTAGGCGCCGATATCGCGCTGCAAATTCGTGGCGACAACCTGGCGATGCTGGAAGCGGCCGCGGAAGAGCTCAAGCATGCGCTGGCGCAATACCAAGGGGTGTTTGATATTCAGGACAATTTGAGCGGTGGCAACGATGAAGTGGTGCTGTTGCTCAAGCCCGAAGCCGACTTGCTTGGCTTAACGCTCTCCGATGTAGCGCGTCAAGTACGCTATGGCTTTTACGGCGCCGAAGCGCAGCGGGTGCAGCGTGATGGCGAGGAGGTCAAAGTGATGGTGCGCTACCCGAAAGACGAGCGCAGCTCGCTTGGCAATCTGGAGCAAATGCGCATTCGCACAGCAAATGGTGGCGAGGTGCCCTTTAGCATGGTCGCCAGTTACGAGCTGCAGCCGGCGTTTAATGCCATCAACCGGGTCAATGGTGAGCGGGCGGTGACCATTACTGCCGCCGCCGACAAAGATCGGATTGAACCTGGCCTGGTCGTCCGTGAACTACGTGAGGGCATTATGAAAGAGCTGCCACTGCGTTACCCGGGCGTGACCACGGCGCTGGAGGGCAGCAGTCAGGATGAAATTGATGCGATGCGTGACATGATGAAAGCGGCGGTGTTGGCGCTGTTCTTGATTTATGCCTTGATGGCCATTCCGCTCAAATCCTACAGTCAGCCGCTGATCATTATGAGCGTGATTCCCTTTGGCTTGATTGGGGCTGTGGTCGGTCATATGCTTCTGGGGCTGAGCATGAGCATCATGTCGATTTTTGGCCTGATTGCCCTGGCTGGGGTGGTGGTCAATGACAGCCTGATTATGGTGGACTTTGTCAACAAAGCCAGAGCCGCCGGTCACAGCATTCGTCAGGCGGTAGAAGAAGCCGGTACCATGCGTTTTCGCGCTATCGTGCTAACGTCCATGACCACCTTTTTGGGCTTAACCCCCATCGTGCTGGAGCGCAGTTTGCAGGCACAAATTGTGGTGCCAATGGCCGTCTCGCTGGCCTTTGGGATATTGTTTGCCACCGTGATCACCTTGATCCTGATCCCGGCGCTTTATGTGATTCTGGAAGACTTTAAGAATTTGTTCCGTAGCAAAGAGCAAAAAATCGATACCCGGCTGGGAGAGCTTAGCTGAGTATAGGCAGTACAAAAAAGCCCCTGAATTCAGGGGCTTTTTCACTAGCTAACACTCAATAATATTCACAGCCAGACCACCACGCGAGGTTTCTTTGTACTTGGTCTGCATGTCCTTGCCGGTGTCCCACATGGTTTTAATGACTTTATCCAGCGATACCTTGTGATCGCCGCTGCCCCGCAGTGCCAGCCGGGAGGCATTGATGGCTTTCACCGCCCCCATCGCATTGCGCTCAATGCAGGGCACTTGCACCAGGCCACCGACCGGATCGCAAGTCAGGCCTAAATTGTGCTCCATGCCAATTTCGGCGGCATTTTCCACATGGCTGACCGAGCCGCCCAGGATCTCGGTTAAAGCACCGGCGGCCATCGAACAAGCCACGCCCACCTCGCCCTGACAGCCAACTTCGGCGCCGGAAATCGAAGCATTCTTTTTGTACAAAATGCCAATGGCAGCGGCTGTCAGCAGATAACGCACGGCAATGTCGGCAGTGACCGGCTGAATAAACTTGTCGTAGTACATCAAGACTGCCGGAATAATACCGGCAGCGCCATTGGTGGGGGCCGTGACCACCCGGCCACCGGCCGCGTTTTCTTCATTCACTGCCAGAGCAAACAGATTCACCCAGTCCATCACCTGCAAAGGATCCGAGCTTTTTTCCACACTGAGCCGTCGGTACAAAGATGGCGCCCGGCGCTTTACTTTAAGCCCACCCGGCAAGACACCCTCGGTTCGAATG
>SKGJ01000110.1 GCA_007117525.1 Alkalimonas sp. | reverse complement strand
GTTCAACCAGCTGAAGAAGCAGGTTATTTTATTGCGTGATATGACAGAGCGCTACAAAGTTGATCGGTTGAAAAATGAATTTGTCTCCACCGTCAGCCATGAGTTACGCACCCCCCTTACCGCCATCAATGGCAGCATTGGCCTGGTGCTCGGCGGCGTATTGGGCTCGGTCAGTCCCCAGGTGCAGCAATTGCTGCAAACGGCTTACGACAACTGCAGCCAACTCACCCTGCTGATCAACGATTTACTGGATATGGAAAAACTGGAAGCCGGCAAATTGCATTTTCAGCTGCAACCTGTGCGCCTGGCCGAGTTGATTGAACATAGCCTGCAGCAAAACAGTGCACTGGCCTTGCAAAACCAGCTGAAGCTAAGCTTCGAAACGAACGACCATCAGCTGATGGCGCGGGTGGATCCACTTCGGCTGCAGCAGGTGCTAACCAATCTGCTGTCCAATGCGATTAAGTTCGCACCACCGCATAGCCAGGTTGAAGTCCGGTTGCTACGGCAGCAAGGCCAGGCCCGAATTGAAGTAAGGGATCAAGGGCCAGGGATCCCGGAGCACTTTCGTCCGATGCTGTTCCAAAAGTTTGCCCAAGCGGATAGCTCGGATAAAAAGATTCAGCAAGGCTCCGGCTTGGGGTTAGCCATTGCCCGCTCCCTGACCGAGGTCATGGGCGGCACCCTGGCCTATCAGCCACTATCACCGCATGGCAGCTGTTTTTACCTTGAGCTGCCGCTGATTGCAGCAGTCAGCAGCCATTAAACCCCTGACAGCAGCCACCGGACGGCAAAACAAGATTTCTGGCAATTTTTTTGGCATACTCGAGCAGTTACCTGGCCATGCCGTTGTGGCGGCCTGGCGCACTACAACAAGAACGATTGCTATAGCCTCGTCCCAAAGGAGACACAACCATGCGCAAAACCCTGATCGCGACAGCCATTGGCGTTGCACTGGCCTTAACCGCCTGCTCTGAGCAACCTGTTGCTCCTGCTGACTTAGCGGCCGATACTGCCGTTGAAGCCATGCAGGACATCAGCAAAGACAACCCTTTTTTCCAGCCTTTCGCCCTGCAATACGGCGCGCCAGATTTTCGCTTGATTGAGGATGAACACTTTTTGCCTGCCTTCGAAAAAGGCATGGCAGAGCACATGGCTGAAATTGACGCCATTGCCAACAACCCCGAAGCGCCAACTTTTGACAACACCATCGTCGCCATGGAGCGCAGCGGTGAACTGCTGACCCGGGTATCACGGGTGTTCTCCAACTTGTCCGGTACCGACAGCAACGAGAAGCGGCGTGAAATTGCCCGCGAGCTGTCGCCAAAGTTTGCTGCACACTCCGACAACATCAACCTGAACCCGGCCCTATTCGCCCGGATCGAAGCCATTTACAACCAGCGTGACTCGCTGGACTTGGATGCCGAATCCAGCCGTCTGCTCGATATCTACTACGATCGCTTCGTCCGCTCTGGCGCAACTCTGACCGAAGAGCAACAAGTAAAAATCCGTGCCCTGAACGAAGAGCATTCACGCCTGACCACTGAGTTTTCGCAAAAGCAACTGCAAATCACCCGCGAGATCGCCGTTGTTGTGGAGAGCGAAGATGAGCTGGACGGTCTGTCGGCCAGCCAAATCCGCAGCGCTGCCACTGCAGCAGGCCATGAAGGCAAGTTCCTGCTGAGCATCACCAACACCACCCGTCAGCCTATTCTAACCTCGCTGCACAACCGTGAGCTGCGCCAGCGCATCTGGGAAGCTTCGGCATTCCGCGGTACTCAGGGGGATCACGATGTCCGGCCTATCGTTTCGCGTCTGGCACAAATTCGCGCAGAGCGCGCCGAGCTGCTGGGCTACGCCAACTGGGCCGAGTACATGCTGGAAAACACCATGGCGCAAAACCCACAAAATGTGCTGGATATGCTAACCAGCATGGTGCCTGCCGTGGTTGCCAATACCAAGCAGGAACAAGCCGACATTCAAGAAATGATCCGCCGCCATGGTGGCGATTTTGACGTGCAGCCGTGGGACTGGGAGTACTACGCCGAACTGGTGCGTCAGGAAAAATACGATCTGGATGAAAACGAAGTGAAGCAATACTTCGAGTTCAACCGCGTGCTACACGACGGTGTGTTCTACACCATGAACCGGCTGTACGGCATTCGTTTCGAGCCACGGCCAGATCTGCCGGTCTATCACCCGGATGTCGAAGCCTACGAGGTGTTTGATCACGATGGCACCAGCCTGGCCATTTTCTACGCCGACTACTTTGCCCGTGAAGGCAAGCGTGGCGGTGCCTGGATGAGTGCTTTTGTCACTCAGTCGCACCTGCTTGGCACCAAGCCGGTGGTGGTCAACGTGATGAACATTCCAAAAGCACCGGAAGGTGAGCCAACCCTGATCAGTTACGATCACACCACCACCATCTTCCATGAAATTGGTCACGGCATTCATGGCATGTTTTCAGATGTCCACTTCCCGAGCCTGGCGGGCACCGCGGTCTCGCGTGATTTTGTTGAGTTCCCATCCACCTTTGAAGAAGACTGGGCGGCTCACCCTGAGGTGCTGGCCAACTACGCCAAGCACCATGAAACCGGTGAGCCTATCCCAACTGAGCTGCTGGAGCGGGTCATGACGTCGCGTAGCTTTAACCAAGGCTTCGATACCCTGGAGTACATTGCGGCTTCCTTTATCGACATGGAGTGGCACATGCTTGGTGCCGATGCGCCTTTACAGGATGTAGCTGAACTGGAAGCCTACGCCCTGGCTAAGTACGGTGTAGACTTGCCAGCGGTACCACCGCGCTACAAGTCCACTTTCTTTAATCACTCCATTGGCGGTGGCTATGCCGCCAGCTACTATGCCTACATCTGGAGTGAAATTCTGGCAGCCGATGCCTTTGCCTATGTGCAAAGCCGGGGCGGTCTGACCCGTGAAAACGGCGATCACTACCGCAAGCACATTCTGGAAGTGGGCAACTCACGGCCACCGATGGAGTCCTACATCAAGTTCCGTGGTCAGGAGCCAACCACCGAGGCGCTGTTGATTCGCCGTGGTTTGAAAACCCAGCTTGATTAATGCGCCAATAGCAAAACGGCGCCTGCAGGCGCCGTTTTTTCAGTAAAAAGACCATAAAAAAACGCAGCCACCGGGCTGCGTTTTTATTGGCTGACAGCCTTACAACTTACAACTGCGGGCCGGCTGCGACCAGGGCTTTGCCTTCGTCGTTGTCGGTGAATTTTTCGAAGTTGTTGATAAAGCGCTGGGCCAGATCTTTTGCCTTGGCATCCCACTCCGCCGCATTGGCGTAGGTATTGCGTGGGTCCAGAATGCCGTCTTCCACATCGTGCAAATGCGTGGGTACCGCCAGGTTGAAGTACGGCAGCTGCATAAACTCGGCGTTTTCAATGCTGCCGTCCAGGATGGCATCAATGATGGCGCGGGTAGCTTTAATGGAAATGCGCTTGCCAGTGCCGTTCCAACCGGTATTGACCAGGTAGGCTTCAGCGCCGGCCGCTTCCATCCGTTTCACCAGTACTTCAGCGTACTTGGTCGGGTGCAGGCTTAAGAAGGCCGCGCCAAAACAGCTGGAAAAAGTTGGGGTTGGCTCGGTAATGCCACGCTCGGTACCAGCCAGTTTGGCAGTAAAGCCAGACAGGAAGTGGTACTTGGTTTGCTCTTTGGTCAGCTTAGCCACCGGTGGCAGCACACCAAAGGCATCGGCGGTCAGGAAGATCACCTTTTTAGCATGACCCGCTTTGGAGACTGGCTTGACGATGTTGTCGATGTGGTAAATCGGGTAAGACACCCGGGTGTTCTCGGTTTTGGAACCATCGTCAAAATCGACACTGCCATCATCACGTACGGTGACGTTTTCCAGCAAGGCATCACGGCGGATGGCCTGGTAGATATCCGGCTCGTTTTCTTTCGACAAGTTGATGGTTTTAGCGTAGCAACCGCCTTCAAAGTTGAAGATGCCATCGTCGTCCCAGCCGTGCTCGTCATCGCCAATCAGCTTGCGCTTTGGATCGGTTGACAGGGTGGTTTTGCCGGTGCCGGACAGACCAAAGAACACCGCCACGTTGCCATCTTCACAGACATTGGCAGAGCAGTGCATCGAGGCAATGCCTTTGAGTGGCAGGTAGTAGTTCATAAGCGAGAACATGCCTTTTTTCATCTCGCCACCGTACCAGGTACCGCCAATCAGCTGGATACGCTCGGTCAGGTTAAAGGCAATAAAGTTCTCAGAATTCAGGCCATGCTGCTGCCAGTTCGGGTTGGTGCATTTGGCACCGTTCATCACCACGAAATCCGGCGTGTAGCTTTTCAGCTCATCGTCGCTTGGACGAATAAACATGTTTTTGACAAAATGCGCCTGCCAGGCCACTTCGGTGATAAAACGTACCGATAAGCGGGTATCCGGGTTGGCACCGCAGAAGGTATCGACCACAAACAAACGCTTGCCCGATAATTGGGTGGTGACCAGACCTTTCAGATCGGCCCAAACTTCAGGGGAAATCGGCTTGTTGTCGTTTTTGCCCTGATCGGCCCACCACAGCGTGTCGCGGGTGGTATCATCACGCACAATGTATTTATCTTTTGGCGAACGGCCGGTAAAGATACCGGTATCGACGGCAACGGCACCAAGGGTGGTGACTTTCCCCTGCTCATAACCTTCGAGATCCGCACGCGTCTCTTCTGCAAACAACTGGTCGTAACTCGGGTTGTATACGACTTCCGTGACATCGGTGATGCCGTATTGGCTCAAATCCAAATCGGACATGATGTAGGCTCCTAAGGGTACTGTAGGTGTAGGGTGCAGTCTCTAGGCGGACTTCAACGTTCATCTTTCAAGGTGCCGGCAGCTCCGCTGCCTAAAAAACACCCGCGCATGATACCGTTTTTGTCACCGAAAAGATAGGTTTTGATCGCAAGGAAATCGGCCAGAACCAAGGCAGGCCGCGGCCTATGCGGTTTTGCTGCATAGCTATGCGGATTTTTTTGTCTGGCAGCTTGAAAGTTTACTGCGGCTGTATCAATTCTGGCCAGGGCAAGGCCGCCTGCCCCATCACCACAAAATTTGGGTTGGCCAGACTTTCGCGCTGGTTGTAACTGAGCGGTGCAAAACTGCTGTCGAGGATTTTGCCGCCGGCTTCTTCCACAATGACATGGACGGCACCGGTATCCCATTCACCGGTTGGGCCAAGGCGGACATAGCAATCGGCTCCCCCCTCGGCCACTAAGCAACTTTTTAGCGAGCAGCTGCCAAGCGGAATGTACTCAACCTGCTGCTCGGCTGGCAACAATTGCTCGATGCGGGAGCGTGCCTGGCGCCGACTGACCGCCACCCGCAAAGGTTCTGAGGCTTGATGCTGATGCACCTGAATACGGCGGATTTTAGAGCCCTGTTGCTTAAATGCACCATGGCCCCGGGTGGCGTAATACAGCACCCGCTCTTTTGGCCAGTAAATCACCCCCAGTGCCGGCCAGCCATGCTCGACCAGAGCAATGCTGACGGCAAAGTCACCGCTTCTGGCAACAAATTCCTGAGTGCCATCCATCGGGTCAATCAGCCAGTAGCGCGGCCAGTGTTGGCGCTGCGCCAGTGGCAGCAGCTGCACTTCTTCAGAAATAATGGGGATATCGGGGGTCAGCGTCTGCAGGTGCTGCATAATGATGTCGTTGGCAGCCAGATCGGCGGTGGTGACCGGACTTTCATCGTCTTTGGTGGCTTGCTGGTAATCCCCGCTTTGATAGAGCTGCCAGAGCCGATCACCGGCTTCTTTGGCGGCGTTTTTTATCGGTTCAAGCAGTGAACTCAAGAACATCGGGATTCCTTGCCAGGTATGCATCGGTCAGAAACAAAGCCGCCACGCTGCGGGCTTCGGTAAAATCCGCTTGTTGCAGCAACTCATCCAACGCGTGCCGGGGCCAGCGCATGCACTCCAGCGGCTCAGGTTCATCACCGGTCAGTTGCTCCGGGTACAAATCCAGCGCCAGCACTATATGCATTGTAGCATTAAAATAGCCCGGAGCCAGTGCCACCGACTTCAGTGGGATCAGACGCTTGGCGCCAAAACCAATCTCTTCCTTAAGTTCACGGTTGGCCGCCTGCAAGGGATCTTCACCCGGATCGATCAAGCCTTTGGGAAAGCCCAGCTGATAATCGTGGGTGCCGGCGCAGTACTCCCGAATCAGATAAAAGTGTTCTGCATCCGGCATTGCAACGACCATAACTGCGCCACGGCCACTGCCGCGCATCCGCTCGTACAAGCGCTCTTCACCGTTGCTAAAACGCAGTTGCAATTGCTCGACTTTGAACAAGCGGCTTTGCGCCACCACTTCCTGATTAAGGATCTCTGGTGGTTGTTTTGTCTGCTTCGATTCAGCCATCCGCTTCCCTCTGCTACAATAGCGCCGCCAGGCGGCTGTTGCCTGTGCAACACTCTGCTTTGCCCCATGATAAAACGAAAAACAGGAAAAAACGATGCTGAACTGGGATCAAATTGATACCGTCTTGCTGGATATGGATGGCACCCTGCTGGATTTGCACTTTGACAATCATTTCTGGCTGGAGCATTTGCCAAGGCGCTGGGCTGAACTGACCAACCGCACGCCAGAACAAGCCAAAGCCGAACTGCAGGCCGAGTATGCCCAATTGACCGGTAAGTTGGAATGGTATTGCCTGGACTACTGGGGCAAGCGGCTGCAACTGCCCATCACCGAGCTCAAGCGCGAAGTGATGGACAAAATCCGCATGCGCGACGATGTACCGGCTTTTTTGTCGGCGTTAAAGGACAGCGGCCGTCATATTGTGCTGGTGACCAATGCTCACCCGGACAGCTTGTCGCTGAAGATTGAACGTACCGATTTGGCCAAATACATTGAGCAACTGATCTCCACCCACGAATTTGGCGTGACCAAGGAAAGCTGGGCGCTGTGGCAAAAGCTGCAGGACCGGCTGGGCTTTGATCCGGAGCGGACCTTGTTCGTCGACGACAGCCTACCCATTTTGCAAGCGGCTCAGGAGTTTGGCATTCGACACCTGCTGGCGGTGGCCAATCCAGACAGTCAGCAGCAGCTGCGTCAGATTGACCAGTTCCCGGCCATCAGCGATTACCATCTGCTGCTCAATGATATTGCCGCGACCGCACGCCATCAGGCGTAACTGCTTGACGTTTGACCGATTCGAACTGGCCGTTCTGCCGAAAAGTGCGTATAAAGCGAGCGGAATCCACGATGAGACTTAGTATGAAATTATTTGTTTTTGCGGCCAGCGCCGCACTGTTATTGCTCGGCTGCAGCAGTCTGAACACCACTCAGGCCCCTGAGCCTCAGGCCAATGCCGCTGTCATTGAAGGCCATATGCTGTTTTTGGCGTCGGATGAGCTGGAAGGCCGCGATACCGGCAGCCGGGGCCATGAAATCGCCGCCTTGTACATTGCCACCCAATTGCAGGCGTTGGGTCTGGAACCAGCCGGCGATAACGGCACTTTCTTTCAACGGGTACCACTGCGCAGCAGCCGGCTGGTGCCGAATAGTGCCCGCATGGTGTTGCATACGGCTGAAGGCGATCAGGAGCTTGCCTACCCGAAAGCTTTTTTCAGCGGCGCCGATCCGGTGGCTACTGAGTCCAGCGTCACGGCTCCGTTGGTCTTTGTCGGTTATGGCCTGATTTCCGAAGAGTTTGGCATCAACGATTATCAGGGACTGGATCTGCAAGGGAAGATCGCTGTCATGCTGCCGGGCTTGCCAGATCACCTGCCCAGCGAAGAAGCTGCTCACCTAGGGCGCGAACGCAATCGTTTTGCTGCTGAGCAAGGCGCTGTCGGGGTAATCACCATTCATACGCCACAACGTGAAGCAGTGCGCCCTTACGCCAACAGCATTTTGTTCCTAAACACCCCCAGCATGCGCTGGCTGGATAGTGATGGCGAACCCGGTGGCGTGCAGCGCCAGCTGCGTGGTGGCGCCTATGTCCACCATGAAGCTGCGGAAGCCTTGTTTGCTCAGGCTGAAACACCGCTTAGCAGCATCTTCGAGCAACTGGATGCCAATGCCATGCCAGCAGGTTTTGCACTGAACATCAGTGCCACCTTGAGCCGTCAGTCGACCCATGAAGACATCACCAGCC
>SKGJ01000189.1 GCA_007117525.1 Alkalimonas sp. | reverse complement strand
TGCTCGTTGCAAACGGCCAGGTGGCGGAAGTTTTTCTCTTTCAGTAAATCAACCGCCTGCAACAGGCTGCAGCTGTGCGAAACGGTTAAAACCGGGCGCTTTGCCAGTTGCCAGAGCTCTGCATGGCAATTGCCATCGGCAATCAACCGAATCAGATCCCGCTCAGTGATAATGCCGTGCACCCCGTCGGTAAAGGTGACTATCGCTGCTTCGGCATTGTGCTGCTGCATCGCTTTGACTGCATGATTCAGGGGTGTCTTGCTGCACAGGATCAAAGGTGGCCTGGAAATGCTGCTGCCAACATCACGCAAGCGTAAATAGTGTTCGATGCGTTGCTGTCGGATGATATCGGTTTGGGTCAGCATCCCCAGTGGACGCTGCTCGTTATCGAGCACCAGCAAACGACGAATGCGTTTTTGCAGCATCAGGCTGGCTGCCTGATTCAGCGCAGTATCGGCGCTGACATGGATCACCGGATAGGTCATCACCTGATGAATTGGCTGTCTGAAGGCATCTGCTTGCTGGCAATTCAAACGCTTGGCATCGGCTTCGGTCCAGATCCCTAGTACTGCTGAGTCGTCACAAATAAGAATGCAGCTGACTTGATGCTGGTGCATCAGCCGGGCCGCTTGCTGCACTGAGGTGTTGGGTGAGCAGCGAATCAATTGCTGGCTGATGACCTGGCAAACTTTGGGTTCCGGGTTGTGCACGTTGCTGAGCAGTTCGGTCAGATGGCTTACCACATATCACCTTGGCTGGTTAAAAAGCAGCCGGCAGTATAAGAGTGGGGGTGATGCTTGCCATTGATCCAGCACAAAGCAGCCTCCCAAAAACAGGGAAATTGCGACCAAAGTCGTAGAGGCAGCAGCGGTCAAGCTGCTGCCTGCTGATGGCTCAAGGATTGTAGAACTCGCCGGACTTGCGCAGGTAGTAAAACCAGTTTAGCACCAGGCAAAGCGCGTAGAAAATGGCAAAGCCAATCATGGCGTGCTCAGGGGTTGCAGCACGGATTTGTTCACCAAACACCTGCGGAATGTAGAAGGCGCCATAGGCAGCCATGGCTGAGGTCCAGCCCAGCACCGGGCCTGCCTGCTCCTTCGGAAACACCACCGCGATGGTTTTAAAGGTGGAGGCATTGCCAATGCCGCTGGCTGCAAACAGCAGTAAGAACAGCAGGAAAAACGGCATAAAGTACTGCTCTGGACTGGCCGATTGATAGGCTTGCTGCATAAAGTAGGCAGCACCCAGCGCGGCAATCACCATTACCACGGCACAGACCTGGGTCACTAGGGCACCGCCCAAGCGATCAGAAATCCAGCCACCAACCGGGCGAATTAAGGCGCCAATAAAGGGGGCGATCCAGGCATAGGTCAGGGCACTCGGGCCATTCGGGTTGGGGGTGTCGTGTGTCATCACGCCATCCACCATAATGTGGCTGTAGCCAAAAATGACCTGAATCGACAGCGGCAGGGCAGCAGCAAAGCCAATAAAAGAGCCAAAGGTCATGATGTACAGTATGGTCATCACCCAGGTGTGTTTGTTGTTGAAAATTTTGTACTGGCGCTCCAGACTGGTGCGAATGGCACCGGGTAAGAACTTCAGCGCCAGCACCGTTGCCAGTGGCACCAGCACCAGCACCAGCTCATTCGGAATGTTAAAGCCAGCGCCATTGGCCGAGGCAGGCAAAATCAACCACAAACCAAGAATTGATGTGATAAAACCAATCCCATACATCGCCAGCTGAATGGAGAAAGAGCCCGCAGCGCTCGGTAATTGAGGTGTGACCTCCTCGGTATTGATGTTGTTCATGCCAAACCAGATGGCAAAGGACAATGGCAGCAATAGCAACAACCACAGGAAACCAGCGTTTTGGATCCAGGTTTCACTGCCTGCGGGGATGCTGCCGATTAAGGTGCCGCTGGATTGTTGCAGTGTCATTGAATCGCCACCGCCTACCAGGGTAAAAGCGCCGAAGGTCATAAAGAGCGGGATCAGGATCTGCATGGTGGTGACGCCGAAGTTGCCAAGACCGGCATTGATGCCCAGAGCCAGGCCTTGTTTTTTCTTCGGATAGAAAAAACTGATGTTGGACATCGAAGCGGCAAAGTTACCACCACCGATACCGGACAGCAAGGCCATTAGTTGGAACACCCAGAGCGGGGTGTTGGGATCCTGCAGCGCAATGCCGGTACCCAAAGCCGGGATCATCAGCAAACTGGTGGTTAAGAAAATGGTGTAGCGGCCACCGCAAAGCCGGACAAAGAAACTGGCCGGAATACGCAGGGTTGCGCCACTCAGGCCAGCAATTGCGGCCAGGGTAAAGAGCTCTGGTGCCGAATAGGGAAACCCTAAATTGAGCATCTGCACACTGATAATGCTCCACATCATCCAGACCGCAAAGCCACACAACAAGCTTGGGACCGAAATCCAAAGGTTGCGGGTGGCAATGCGGTTGCCTTCTTGCTGCCAGAAGGTATCGTTTTCCGGCTCCCATTGTTTTAGATCAGACATAGTCAGACTCCTGTTTGCTGATGCGCTAACTATGCGTGCAGCTGGCTCGCACGACAATGCAACTCAGGGGTTAGCTCCTTTGTGCCATCAACTATCCATGGGTACCTACAAAGGGGTAGTTGCTGCTGCGTCATATAAATTTGATGTTTAAAATCATTTACTTAGATTTGGCTATGCAGGATCGGTTTTTGCGACTATAGCCTTGTTACTTTTCCGTGAATGCACCAAACTATGACCTGAATCAAAGAATCACAGCCAGGGATCGCGGCTAATAGCCGGAAACCAGCGAGCTACGGAGTTCCTTATGAGTGTTGAAGCAGCCAGCGTGATGCTGATTGACGACCATCCTTTATTGCGCAAAGGCTTGAAGCAATTGTTGTCCTTTGAGGACGATTTAGCCGTGGTGGCTGAAGCCAGCAGTGGTAAAGAAGCCATCCCGATAGCGGTAGAGCTGGACCCGGACTTAATCATCCTGGATCTGAACATGCAGGGCATGGATGGTCTGGCCACTTTGCAGGCACTGCGTAAAGAAGGGGTGACCTCGCGTATTGTGATGCTGACGGTATCGGATGCCGATGAAGATGTGGTGCAAGCCATTACGCTTGGCGCTGATGGTTACCTGTTAAAAGACATGGAGCCGGAGCAATTGTTAGAGCAAGTTCGCCGGGCTGTGACCGGTAAAATGGTATTGAGTGAATCGGTTGCCGCGGTGCTGGCGACGGCACTGCGAAAACCCGGCCCCAAACCCAATGCCGAGCTCAACAGCCTGACCAACCGCGAGTACGAAATTCTCAGCTTGATTGCCAAAGGCATGAGCAACAAAGTGATTGCCCGTGAACTGGACATCTCCGATGGCACCGTCAAGGTGCATGTTAAGCATCTGCTGAAAAAGCTGGGGCTGCGCTCACGGGTGGAAGCTGCGGTCTGGATGGTCAATCAGCAAGGAGCCAAAGCATGAGCATGATGCCGGTGCAGGATGCCATTGATGCCATGCTAAGCCAGGTGATGCCGCTGCATGCCACCGAGGCTGTGGGCTTGACCCAGGCATTGGATAGGGTACTGGCGCAGGATGTTCGGGCTGAGATCACGGTGCCAGCCTTTGATAACTCGGCGATGGATGGTTATGCCTTGCGCTCAGCAGAGGCCACAGCGGACCGCCTGCTGACGTTGGCGGGCACCGCTTTGGCTGGTCACGCCTTTGAGGGGGTTATTCCTGCCGGCCATTGTGTGCGTATTACCACCGGCGCCGTCCTTCCTGAGGGACTGGACACTGTGGTGATGCAAGAGCAGGTGGAGCAAACCGAAGCCGGCATTCGGTTGCAGCATGCTCCTAAAGCGGGTGAGCATGTGCGGCGGGCCGGTGAAGACATTGCCCCAGGCCAGCTGTTGTTGGCAAAAGGGCATCGCCTCAGCGCTGTGGACATTGGGTTGTTGGCCTCGATTGGCCTGGCGGAAATTGCGGTGCTGCGCCGGCTGAAAGTGGCGGTTTTTTCCACAGGTGACGAGCTGGTCGCGCCTGGGCAGTCGTTGCCGGCGGGCCATTTGTACGACAGCAACCGCTATGTGCTGCAGGCGATGTTGCAGCGTTTAGGAGTAGCGGTGCTGGATTTAGGTTTGCTGCCGGACAAGCCCGAGGCCATTCGTCAGGCGATTTTGCGCGCCAGTGATGAAGCCGATGTGCTGATCACCAGTGCCGGGGTGTCGGTGGGCGAAGCCGATTACACCCGTCAACTGTTGTCTGAGCTGGGCGATATTGGCTTTTGGAAGGTGGCGATGAAACCAGGCAAGCCTTTCGCCTTTGGCTCTTTGGGCTCTTGCTGGTTTTTTGGTTTGCCCGGCAATCCGGTGGCTACGGTGGCCACCATGGATCTGCTGGTGCAACCGGTATTGCGCCGTCTGGCCGGTGAAAAGCGGCCGCAGCCTGAAAGCTTGCAGGCCATCGCTGCCGAGCCTTTGAAAAAGTCCCCCGGCAGAGCCGATTTTCAGCGCGGTTATTACCAGCAACAGAATGGACAGCTGCAGGTGCAGGCCGTCGGCAAGCAAAGCTCTGCCGTGCTCAGTGGTGCCGCCAAAGCCAATTGCTACATTGCGCTGGAGCAAGAGCGGGGCCAGGTCGCAGCCGGCGAGTCGGTGCAAATCCTGCCGTTTTATCAATTGCTGCGTTAGTCGCCGCCGTTGAGTAGGGGGTAGCTGACAACTACCCCTTCTGCGCTTAAAGCGAGCAACCCTTCCTTGATCGTGATCAAGCCAGTGTCACCACTTTACTCCGAGACTAAGTGCAGAGCTTAACTTTGGAGATGACGATGAATTTAGTGGATGCACTGCTGTGTGAACTCAAAGAGCTGGGCGTGCAGCACTTGTAAGGGATCCCCGGCGATTTTGTACTGCCGCTGTTTGAGCAGTTGCAGCAGAAAAATCAGCTGCCCCTGGTGTATTTAAGCCATGAACCGGCGGCGGTGTTCGCCGCCGACGCAGCGGCCCGGATCAGCAACAGCCCTGCGGCGGTGATCCTGACCTACGGCGCTGGCGCATTGAATGCGGTGAATGCCGTGGCTCAAGCCTATGTCGAGCATGTGCCGCTGCTGGTGATTGCCGGCTATCCGGCCAAAGCGGAGAAAGAGCGCCAGCTGCTGATCCATCATCAGGCCAGGCGTTTTGACTCGCAAAAGAAAATCTTTGAAGAGATCACCGCCTGCCAGGTACGGCTGGACGATCCGGCAACCGCCTGGCAGCAGTTGCAGCATGCCTGCCGTCTTTGTCAGCAGGAATCTTTGCCGGTGCTGATTGAATGGCCCCGTGATGCGTCCAACTTTCCGGTAGCTGAGCGTCCCAGGTTGCCGAGGCGCAAAGTAGATGAAACCCAACTGCAATTGGCGGCGCATGCCATCCAGCAGCGCTTGGCTGCAGCAAAGAAGCCAGTGCTGTTGGTGGATGTCGATGTGCGGCGTTTTGCCGCGGTCGAGCAAGTCGAGCAATTGGCCCAAAGCTGTCAAATCCCCATTCTGACCACCTTGCTTGGCCGGGCTGCGGTTGATCAGCAGCATCCTTGTTACCGAGGCATCTTTCTGGATCAGGCCGACAGCCAGAGTTATGCCCTGATCGAGCAGGCCGATTTAATCATTCAGCTGGGTGTCTTGCCAACCGACAGCAATTTTGCCGCCCATCAGCACCTGTTTCAGGCCGATAGGGTGCTTGACGTGCAGCAGCAGGGCTGTCGTATTGGTGAGCAGTTCTACGTTGGTTTTGGTATCCGCGATTTGCTGATAGCCCTCTCTGCTATGGAGTTGCCGGTCTTTAGCCTGAGTACGGAGGCAGTTCGACCCTTGGATATTCCGGCAGAGCCGGACGCGAGCAAAGCATTGGATCCCATTCGCTTAATGCAGTGCCTGCACCGGGAGCTGTCGGCGCAGCCGGCTACCCTGCCGATGGTGACCGATATCGGCGACTGTTTGTTTGCCTCGTTGCAGGCTGCACCGAGCTTGCTGCTGGCACCGGCTTTTTATGCCTCGATGGGCTATTCAGTACCGGCTGCCATAGGAGTGCAGATAACCAGTGGGCTTCGGCCGGTGGTCCTGGTTGGGGATGGTGCTTTTCGCATGACCGGGTTGGAGCTCGGCCATTGCCAGCGCTATGGCGTGAGTCCCATAGTGGTGCTTTTTAACAACAGCAATTGGGAGATGATCAAAGCCTTTGCACCTAAGCTGGACTGCGCCAACCTTGGTCAGTGGCATTATGCCGAGCTGGCCGAGGCCATGGGCATGCTGGGACTGGTTGCCGACGATGAAGCAAGCCTGAGTCAGGCTATCCGGCTGGCGCTGGCCAGGCCCGAACAGCCGGTGCTGATCGAGGTCCGTTACCAGGCGGGCCAGCAAAGCCAGCAATTGAGCCGTTTTGCCCGGCGGTTTTTGGGTTGCTAGCCCAATAACTTGGTCGCAGTGCTGGCACCATTGGCAGCAGTCTGGTTGCAGGAATAGCCATGGCTGACCATACTTGTCGCCATGTTCACTCATCACAGGTTGACGGTTATGCGATGGCTTTCTGGTGTTTTGCTTGGCGCTTTGTTGTTGGTTGCAGGCTGGCAATTGCAGGCGGAATCAGCTCAGCACAGCGTAATTGTGTTTGATCAGGTGCAGGTGCTGCCGATGGACTCGGCAGAGCTACTGTCCAATCAGCGGGTACTGGTGCAAGGCGATCGCATTGTGGCGGTGGCACCGGCGGCGGAGCTGGCGATCCCAGAGGGCGCCAAAGTGATTGATGGTCGGGGGCGTTATTTGCTGCCAGGTCTTGCTGAAATGCATGGCCATGTACCGCCGATGGTGGATTTTAGTGGCATGCCGGCCCGCTACCTGGATGATGTGCTCAAGCTCTATCTGGCCGGTGGTGTCACTACCGTACGAGGCATGCTGGGCCATGAGCACCAATTGCGGTTAAAAGACGACATTGCCAGTGGCAAACGGCTGGGGCCAACTTTGTATCTGGCCGGTCCCAGTTTCAATCAGCATACCGTGACTTCTCCAGAGCAAGCCCGAGAGCGTGTGCGCCAGCACAAAAGCGAGGGCTGGGACTTGCTTAAAATTCACCCGGGTTTAAGCCTGGCGCAGTATCAGGCCATCGCCGCTGAAGCCAAACAACAAGGCATCGATTTTGCGGGCCATGTACCAGCAGCTGTCGGAGTAGAGCAAGCCATTAAGCTTGGTAGCCGAACCATTGATCACCTGGATGGCTACATGGCAGCCTTGGGTGGTTTTGACCGCGAGCTTAGTCAGGATGACATGGCCGGCTTGGTTGCCCTGACCAAAGCGCACGGGGTAGCCGTGGTGCCGACCCAGGCGCTGTGGGAAACCATTATTGGTGCTGCCGATAGGGAAGCACTGGAAAGTTTTGATGAGCTGAAATACATGCCGGCCCGGGTGCTGAGTGGTTGGCGGCGTTATCTGGACTCGGCTTCCGGCGCTTACTATACCGGTGAAACGGCCGCCATCCATGCAGCAAACCGCCAGCGGCTAGTCAGTGCCTTGTATCAGGCTGGGGTCACTATTTTGATGGGTACCGATGCGCCGCAGCTATACAGTGTGCCAGGGCTATCGCTGCGCCGTGAACTGCCGTTGATGGCGGCGGCTGGCATGAGCCATTTCGATATTCTTCGCAGCGGTACCGTATTGGTGGGCGAGTACTTCGCCGATCAGGATACCTTTGGTTTGGTAAAAGCCGGTCACCGGGCCGATTTGCTGCTGGTAGACAGCAATCCTTTGGATGATCTCTCCGGGCTCTATCATCCGGCCGGCGTCATGGTGCGGGGCCAATGGCTTAGTCGACAGGCGCTGGATGCCATGTTGGACGAGATTGCCACAGCCCGGCAACAAGAAAACCAGGAGCGCGGCTGATGTTGTATTTTGCCTATGGTTCGAATTTGTCGCTGGCCCGCTTACGACAGCGGGTACCCAGCGCTGAGCGGCTTGGTGTGTACCAATTGGCGGGATATCAGCTGCGATTTCACAAAGCCAGTACCGATGGCTCGGCCAAATGCGACGCTTTTTATACCGGCGAGAACAGCCATCGGGTACTCGGAGCCGTCTATAAGATGGATCCAGCCGAGCGGTCGGTGCTGGATCAGGCAGAAAGTCTGGGTACCGGCTACAACGCCAAACAGGTGTGGGTGCAACATGCCGATGGCCACAGCCTGGAAGCGTTAATCTACTACGCTATTCGTATTCGGAATGATG
>SKGJ01000261.1 GCA_007117525.1 Alkalimonas sp. | reverse complement strand
TGCTGAACTTAAATCGCGAGCAAATGAAGTCGTTTTTTGCTGAGATGGGCGAAAAACCCTTTCGCGCAGATCAGGTCATGAAGTGGATTTACCACTACTGTGTTGACGACTTCGATCAAATGACCAATGTTAATAAGGTGCTGCGCGAAAAGCTTAAGCAGTTGTGCGAAATTCGGGCGCCAGAAGTAGCCACCCGACAAGACAGCGCGGATGGCACCATCAAGTTTGTCATGCGCCTCGATGGTGGTCAGGAAGTTGAGACGGTCTGGATCCCGGAAAAAGACCGTCGCACCCTCTGTGTTTCCTCTCAAGTGGGCTGTGCGTTGGATTGCTCCTTTTGCTCAACCGCACAGCAAGGCTTCAACCGCAACCTGACGGTGGCTGAGATCATTGGCCAGGTCTGGCGGGTTAGTCAGTTGATTGGCAGCTTTGGTGAGACCGGTGAGAAGCCGGTAACCAATGTGGTGATGATGGGGATGGGTGAGCCATTGCTCAACATGAACAATGTCATTCCCGCAATGGAACTGATGATGGAAGACTATGGCTTTGGTTTGTCCAAACGCCGGGTGACTCTCAGTACCTCTGGCGTTGTGCCCGCTCTGGATGCGATGTTGGGTAAAATTGATGTTGCTTTGGCCATTTCGTTGCACGCTCCCAATAATGTGCTGCGGAATGAGCTGGTGCCGGTCAATAAGAAGTACCCAATGGAAGATTTTCTGGCATCTTCCCGCCGTTATGTTGAGTGGTCGAAAGCCAATGACAAAGTCACGGTTGAGTACGTGATGCTGTCAGGCATCAACGACAGCATGGAGCAGGCTCATGAGCTGGCGCATGCGCTGCGTGATACGCCGGCCAAGATTAACCTGATCCCCTTTAACCCTTATCCAGGCTCTCCCTACAGTCGCTCCAGCAACTCGCGCATCGATCGCTTTAATAAAGTCTTGCAAGAACATGGTTTTACCGTCATGGTACGTAAGACGCGTGGTGACGACATCGATGCTGCCTGTGGTCAGTTGGTTGGGGATGTGGTTGACAGAACCAAACGCTTATTAAAAAAACAAATGAAAGGTCAGGAAATTTCGGTCAGAATGACCTCATAACGCAAGGGGCAGGAAAAATAGCATGCAAAAACTGTCGGTTAGCATGGTGGTTGTCAGTGCATTGGTGTTGTCAGGCTGTGTGTCTGAAAGTACTTATGTCGGCTCGGACAGGCCTGTGCAGCAGCGGCAGGTCGATAATACTGAGGCCGCTCGGACCCGGATGTCGCTCGGGCTCAACTACCTGCAACGTGGCGAGAATGCGCAGGCTATTTTTAACCTGGAGCGCGCCAGAGCTTTAGCCCCCCAACTGCCCGAAGTTTACAATGCGCTGGCTTTTTACTATCAAAACGTCAATGAGCCCGAGCAAGCCGAAGCTGCTTACAAGCAAGCATTGGCCCGTGATCCGGACAATGCCGACACCTACAACAATTACGGGGCTTTTCTTTGTCAACAGGGTAAGTACGATGAAGCCGAGCACCTGCTGTTGACGGCCATTCGACGGCCCGGTTACATGCGGGTTTCCGAAAGTTACGAAAACCTGGCTTTGTGTCAGTTGCAACAAAATAATTTTAGCCGGGCGCAGCGCTATCTGGAATCCGCAGTTCTGCACAGTGGCAACCGCATCAGCAGCTTATTGAATTTGGCAGGGCTCGATTATGCCATGGGCAACCATCAACGAGCTCGCCAACATTTGACCCGTATTCAGCGGCTGGGCCATGTCTCTGCCGACAGTATTTTGTTGAGCTATTTACTGGCCGACAAAGAGCTGGATCAGGAAACGCAGCAAAACAGCCGGGAATTGTTGTTGCAAGTTTATCCGGACAGTGAGGCGGCACGTTTGCTGCGCCAGAACCGATTGCAGGACAGTGAGTTTGAGCAGCTACGGGAGCGCTACAAACAATACCTGATTGCCAACCTCGAGATGCCCGAATCCGTTGCTGAGCGCACAGCAGAGCCGGAACAGCCACAAATTCGGATTGTGCGCCGCCAGCCAGCGCAAACCGAGCCACCACCGACAGTGCGCTCTGAGTCTTTGACCCGCACGCGCCGCGACTCCAGAGCGGTCGAGCCCGCTCAGAGTCCCCGTGAAGCGGTAAAGGAAGCCGTGGCCCGGCACGAAACCAGCTCCATTGCTGCCAGTTTAAGCCAGCCCCTGCCGCTGCCAGAAGTCAACGCCGCCTTAGTATCGTTGCCGCAGCAGGACGCCGCTGCAGTGGGTTCTGAGCTGGCAGCTTCCGAAGTCGAAGAGGTTGCGCCTATCGAAACGGTCCAGTTTCGGCAGCCGTCTGCGGTAACTGTGGAATCGGAGCACGCTGCTTTACGTTTTGAGCCAGAGCTCTCGCCAGACACCGAGATCCGCCAACGCATCCAGCAAAGCCTGAACGGCTTATTGGAAGTTCCGAAACTGGAAGTAACAAGCCTTTCTCCAGGTTTGCAAGCCGATGCTGATGCGATGATTGCTGAGTCAGAGATTGTGACTGATGAGACCGTAGAGCCAGATTATGCCGCCGAAAATGAACTTTATGCGGCTGGCTCTGTCCATTCAGAAACTTTTGACACCTTTAGCACTCAACCAGAGTCGGACAGCCCTGAGTATGAACAGCGCAATGCCGAAATGGTTCAGCCTGAAGAGCCTCCCTACCATCGAGTACAGCAGGGGGAGTCATTGTTTGCCATTTCGATGAAATACAACATCCGGCTGGAGCGTCTGCAGCAGTGGAACCGGCTGTCACCGGGTGACAGTATCCGGGTTGGTCGGCGTTTGTGGTTGGCCGAGCCACCGCCAGAGCCTGAGCTGGTGGCGACAGTAGCTGAAGTAACACGGCCTGATTACCATATCATCGCCGAAGGAGACACCTTGTTTAGTATTTCCATGCGTTACAATGTGCGGCTGGCTCGCCTGCTGGAGTGGAACAACCTGACAGAGCGCAGTCGCGTCTACCTTGGGCAACGCATTTACCTTATTGATCCGGCACAATTGACTCATGACAACTGAATACACAGCAGCTGACGACGTTTCTAATGAGCTGCGGGCTGGTGAGCTGTTAAAAAGCGCCCGCAAAGAAAAAGGCTGGTCGCAAAAAGAAGTTGCCAGTCAGCTGAATCTGCGCATGGCGCTGATCGAAAGCATGGAGGCCGATCAATACGAAGCAAACTTGCTGCCGACCTTTATCCGTGGCTATTTGCGTTCCTACGCTCGCCTGCTGAAAATTCCGGAGCAACAAGTCCTGGCTGCTTACGAACAGCATCATGGCAATCAGACCATCGAACCCCGCACCATGCACAGCTTTTCCAATCGCACCGAAAAAGAAGCCACAGAAAGTCGCTTTGTGTTGCTGACGTACCTGGTTGGGGCTCTGTTGTTGGGCTTGTTGCTGCTATGGTGGTGGCAAACGCATTGGTTAACCGATGATTCTGCTGGCAGCACGACAGAAACTGCTATTTCCTCTACCTTACCGGCTGAAGCTGTGATGGATACGGATGCTGAGTCCGATGAGATGGAGCCAGAAATCGCAGCAACGGCTGCGGCTTTACCCGTCCAGGTCCCCAGCGCCCTGACTGCCTTGCTGGAGGTCACTGAAGCAAACAACGAGGCTGAGGTGACTGCGGCGGAGCCGACAGCGGACATGCATCAGCTGCGGATGGCATTTTCGGAAGATTGCTGGATCGATGTGCTGGACGCAGATGGCTCCCGAGTGGCTTTTGGCACCAAAGTCGCTGGCTACCAGCTGCAAGTGCATGGCCGTCCCCCTTTTACCCTGACGCTTGGCAATCCCAGCGCGGTCGCTATTGAGTTGGATGGTGAGCCGGTGGATATGTCCGGCTTCCGGCCAGGACGCGTCGCTAAATTTTCTATTCCGTTACAAGAGTAAAGCATGTTTGCTGAGAACCCAATCCAACGCCGTAAGAGTAGGCAAATTAAAGTAGGGACTGTGCTGGTAGGGGGCGATGCTCCCATCAGCGTGCAGTCGATGACCAATACCAAAACCACCGATGTCGATGCCACTGTGGCGCAAATTAAAGCCATTGCCACCGCAGGCGCTGACATTGTCCGGGTATCGGTGCCGACCATGGAGGCTGCTGAAGCCTTTCGGTTGATCAAGCAACAGTCACCGGTCCCCCTGGTGGCCGATATCCACTTCGATTACCGCATTGCGCTTAAAGTGGCCGAGTACGGGGTCGATTGCTTGCGGATAAATCCTGGTAACATTGGCCGGGAAGACCGCATTCGGGCCGTGGTGGACTGTGCACGGGATCATCAGATCCCAATTCGCATTGGTGTGAATGGCGGATCCTTAGAGGCCGATATTCAGCAAAAATATGGCGAGCCAACTGCTGCAGCTTTGGTCGAGTCGGCCATGCGGCATGTGGATATTCTGGATCGATTGAACTTTGACCAGTTTAAAGTCAGCGTCAAAGCCTCGGATGTGTTTTTAGCCGTTGGCGCTTACCGCTTGCTGGCCAAGCAAATTGACCAGCCACTGCATTTGGGCATTACCGAAGCTGGTGGGGCGCGCTCAGGTGCGGTCAAGTCTGCCATTGGCCTTGGTATGCTGCTGGCTGAAGGCATTGGCGATACGCTGCGGGTATCTTTGGCGGCGGATCCGGTTGAAGAAGTCAAAGTCGGTTTTGACATCTTGAAGTCGCTGCGGATCCGTTCGCGCGGTATTAATTTTATTGCTTGCCCCAGCTGTTCGCGTCAGGAGTTTGATGTCATTCAAACCATGAATGCACTGGAGCAGCGGTTGGAAGATGTGACCGAGCCATTGACGGTGTCTGTCATTGGCTGCGTGGTCAATGGTCCAGGCGAGGCTTTGGTGTCGGATCTGGCGGTGGCCGGTGCCAATCGGATGAGTGGCTTTTACATCAATGGCGAACGGCAAAAGCTGCGGCTGGATAATCAGCACATTGCTGAACAACTGGAGCAACAGATCCGCGATTATCTGGCCCGGCAAAAACAGCAAATTGCCATCACCAGACTCTAAACGCGAGAAAGCAACGGGAAAGTTTGGTGTTTAGCGCCGATGCTCCTATAATTCCCCCTATTTTTAATCAAGCCGGGTAGATCAAGGTGTCGAAACAAGTACAGGCCATTCGTGGCATGAATGACTGTCTGCCACAAGACAGCAGTGTCTGGCAGTATTTAGAGCAGCAATTGCGGCAGACGGTGGCCAGTTATGGCTATCAGGAGATTCGCTTTCCGATTGTCGAAATGACCGAATTGTTCAAGCGCTCCATTGGTGAAGTGACCGACATCGTTGAAAAAGAGATGTACACTTTTACCGATCGCAATGGCGACAGCCTGACCTTACGGCCGGAAGGCACCGCTTGCTGTGTCCGGGCCGGCAACGAGCATGGCTTGCTGTACAATCAGGAGCAACGGTTGTGGTACATGGGGCCGATGTTTCGGCATGAGCGGCCACAAAAAGGGCGTTACCGGCAGTTTCATCAATTTGGTTTGGAAGCTTTTGGCATGGCGGGCTCTGCCATTGATGCCGAGGTCATCAGCTTAAGTGCGCGACTTTGGCAACAGCTGGGATTAAGTCGTCATGTCCGGCTGGAACTCAATACCTTGGGGAGCCCTGAAGCGCGCCAGCACTATCGGGCTGCGTTGGTTGAGTATTTGTCAGCGCATCAAGAGCAGCTGGATGAAGACAGCAAGCGACGTTTGCACAGCAATCCGCTGCGAATATTAGACAGCAAGAACCCAGCCCTGGCTGAACTGCTAGCAAAGGCACCTCGTTTGGCAGACTACCTGGATACTGAGTCGGCCGAGCACTTTGCTGAATTGCAACAGCGGCTGACGGCAGCGGGCATTGACTTCGAAGTGAATCCGCGCTTGGTGCGGGGGCTGGATTATTACAACAAAACTGTGTTTGAATGGGTTACCGACAGTCTGGGGGCTCAGGGCACGGTGTGTGCCGGTGGCCGTTACGATGGTCTGGTCGAACAGTTGGGAGGCAAAGCCTGCCCGGCGGTTGGCTTTGCCCTGGGGATGGAGCGGCTCATTTTGTTGCTGCAAACGTTGGAACTGGCGCCGGAGCCAAGCCCGCAGGCTGACTGGTATTTGATGGCTGCGAGTCTGACTGAGGAACTTGCACTGATTCCGGTTGCCGAACAGCTTCGTCAGGCCTTCCCACAGAAACGCATTATGCAGCACAGCGGTGGCGGTGCCCTGAAGAAACAATTTAAAAAAGCTGATAAGTCAGGTGCAGAACTGGCTTTGGTGTTGGGCAGCGATGAGCTGGCCACCAACAGTATTACCATCAAGTGGCTGCGACAAGAGCAACCACAGCAACGTATTGCGCTGACTGAGTTGGTCAGTTTTTTGCAATCGAAATAGCGCAGGAATAACGGAGCAGTTATGGACGTCTACAGCAATGAAGAACAACAGGTTGAAGCCATCAAACGTTTCTGGAAAGAATATGGCATCACCATTGTAGCAGGTACCATTTTAGGTCTGGGTGGCCTCTATGGTTTCCGCTATTACCAGGGCCATCAACTGGCTCAGGCTGAACAGGCTTCGGCCAATTTTGAGCAATTGCTGTTGGCTCAGGAGCAAAGCAGTGACTGGCATCAGGATGTGGAAGGTTACATTGATCAACACGATGGGACCGCCTATGCCACCTTTGCAGCCTTGTTAAAAGCAAGGGACGCGGTGTTGGCTGGCGATTTTGAGCTGGCTGAACAACAGCTAAGCCGGGTGATTGCGAGTACTAAGGATCCAGTGATTGATGCCATTGCCCGTTTGCGTCTGGCCAGAGTCCACCTGCAGCAACAGCAATACGACGCTGGCCTGGCGCTGCTGGCGTCAACACTGCCTGACAGCTTCCAGGGCCAACAGCAAGAGTTAAAAGGCGATATTTTGCTGGCGCAAGGCGATGCCAAAGCTGCCAAACAAGCTTTCCTGCTAGCGAAAGCCAGCAGTGGTGTGGAAGCCGGTCAGTTGTTAAAAATTAAGCTGGATGAACTGGCTCATATTCAGGTAGAGGAGCGGCTGTGAAGCGGATGTCGATACGAACTCTCGCGGCTGGTGCTTTAGCGGTACTGCTCATCAGTGGCTGCTCATCAAAAAAAGAGCGGTTGGTCTTGCCAGAAGTCAACAATCAGTTTGCTCCGGTATTGGCCTGGGATCACAGTGCAGCGGACGGCGTCCAACACTTTGATTCCAGTCTCAGACCGCTTATTTTAGGCGATAAACTGTATGCAGCAAGCCGCACAGGCCTGATCAATGCCTATGATTTGGAAAGCGGCAAGCGACTCTGGACCTACGATGTCCGTCGTGACGAAGTGCTCAGCACCTGGCGCGTACTCACCCATCGCGGTACCAATACGGCCCGGGTCTCGGGTGGGCTGTCGCATGGTTTTGGTCACTTGTTGTTTGGCACCGAGAATGGGGAAGTCATTGCGCTGGATCCGGCTAGCGGTGAACGGCGTTGGACCAGCAAGGTGCCGGGTGAGGTTTTGGCCGCACCTGCAGCCGGTGATGGCATGATAGCCGTCAATACCGGTTCTGGCTTCATTGTAGCGTTGAATCCGGCCGATGGCAGCCATCGCTGGCAATTTGAGCAAGAACTACCTGCCTTGACCATTCGTGGCGTTGCTGAACCTTCCATCGTGCCGGGTGGCGTTGTTTTTGGTTCCGGCTCCGGTAAGGTCGGGGTGTTGATTTCTGATCATGGGCTGCCTGCCTGGGAAGAGCAGATTGCCACGCCGCAAGGGGCCACCGATTTGTCTCGCCTGGTGGATGTTGATGCCCGGCCATTGGTGGTCGGTAACACCATCTATGCCATTGCCTACAATGGCGAGCTGGTGGCACTTGAACTCAACTCCGGGCGTACTCTCTGGAAACGGGATTACGCCAGTTTCCGTAATATGGCTCTGGCCGATAACGTACTCTACATTGTCGATTCCGTAGGCCGGGTCCATGCCATCGATCGTCGCAACGGTCAGGAACTCTGGTCGCAAACGGCACTGGAACGCCACTTCTTGACGGCCCCGGCTGTTTTTGGTGATTATCTGGTGTTTGGAGACAATAAAGGCAATCTGCATTGGCTGGATCGACGCAGCGGCGATATGCTGGCACGACACCAGTTCCATCGCTCTGGCATGTATGCAGCTCCGGTGACCAATGGTGAACTTTTGGTCCTGCAAAGCCGTAATGGCGACCTGGTTGTATTGCGTCAACCATAAAGCCATACCAACAGCAATTTTTGCGTTAAGCTATAACAGGCTCTGATGAGCCTGTTATTTTTATTTTGAGGTGAGCTCATGTTACCGGTCGTTGCTCTGGTAGGCCGTGCCAATGTTG
>SKGJ01000128.1 GCA_007117525.1 Alkalimonas sp. | reverse complement strand
TCTTTGTGGTGCAGGATATTCAGGTCGATGGCCTGCAGCGCGTTGCCTTAGGGGCCGCGTTAAACAATATTGCTTTCAGTGTCGGTGATTCCGTCACTGAGTACACGCTGTCACGAAGCATCAAAACACTTTTCTCTGCCGGCCACTTTGACGATATTCGCGTACTGCGCGACGGTGACCGGGTCATCTTTCGTTTGAAAGAGCGTCCAACCATCAATAACATTGAATTTGATGGCAACAAAGACATCAAGGATGATCAGCTTAACGAAAGCTTATCCGCCCAGCGGATCCAGGTGGGTGAGCCACTTGACAGAACCATCCTGCGGAGCATCGAAAATGGCCTCACCGAGTTTTACCATGGTGTTGGTAAGTATCAGGCTTCGGTTGAAGTTGAATTGGTGTACCTGCCGCGTAATCGAGTGAATGTCAAAATTAATTTTGATGAAGGCGATGCTGCCTCGGTACGGCAGATCAACATTGTTGGTAATGAGGTATTTGACAATGATACCTTGCTGAATGTGTTTGAATCGACGCAAGACAAACCCTGGTGGCGCTTCTTTGGCTCCGATCGCTACCAAAAGCAGACACTCCAGGGCGATTTTGAACGCGTCCAAAGCTATTACCTTGACCGCGGTTATCTGCGTTTCAGCATTGACTCTTCTCAGGTGTCGGTCAGCCCGGATAAATCGTCCGTCTATGTCACCATGAATGTTACTGAAGGCGAGCAATACACGGTCACAGGGGTTCGTTTTGCTGGTGACCTGATAGGTCAGGATGCCTTGATTGAGCGTATTGTCCCAATTCGTGCTGGCGAGCTCTACAATGGTGCTTTGGTCACTCACACCGAAGAAACCATCAGTCGTATCCTGGCCCGTTTTGGCTATGCAAACTCACGTGTAACCACCATCCCCGATATCGATGATGACAACCGGGAAGTGGAGTTGACCATCAACGTCGACCCGGGGAAACGCATTTATGTGCGTCGTATCGATATAGCGGGCAATGCCAATACCAAGGATGAAGTATTCCGGCGTGAGCTGCGTCAGCTGGAAGGCGGTTGGTTGTCCAACGATGCCTTAGAGTTGTCGAAAAACCGGATCCAGCGCTTGCCTTATGTCGAACGTATCGAATTTGAAACGCGCGATGTGCCTGGTGTGGAGGATCAGGTCGATATTACCTTCAATGTTCGTGAGCAGCCTTCTGGCAGTTTTAATGCCGGTATTTCCTATGGTGACTTCCAGGGCCTGGCCTTTCAGATTGGCGTTGAGCAAAGTAACTTTATGGGTTCTGGCAACAGTGCCGGTATCAACCTCAATACCAATAAATATCAACGCACTGTATCGTTGAACTACAACAACCCGTACTTCACGCTGGATGGTGTTAGTTTGGGTGGGCAGCTGTTTTACACCAAAACCGACTACAGCAGCCTGAGCTCAAACTTAGAAGCTTACCGTCAGACCCGCTATGGCGTCGGAGCCAGCATGGGCATTCCGATTAACGAGTTCAACCGGCTGAACTTTGGTGGCTCGATCAGTGTCAATGACCTGAGCTTGCTGCAAAACTACGATCAGCTGCGCCATTTCAAGAATGTGTTATTGGATGGCAATGATCCGGATGGTCGCTTAAAGTATGTCAACTACGAACTCACCGCAGGCTGGGTGCAAAGTACCCTGAACCGCGGCTTGTTCCCGACAGCAGGCCATTATTTTGGCTTGAATGGACGGATTTCGACACCAAACTCAGATTTGCAGTTCTTCAAAACGAATTTTGAAGCACGCAAATACATCCCATTAAGCCGGGACCACAGCTGGACCTTTATGAGCAAGCTGGAGCTTGGGTATGGCAATGGGTATGGCAGCCGTAATGGCTACGATTACACCCTGCCATTTAACGAGAATTTCACCGCTGGTGGTTACAATATTCGGGGTTTTGAGCACCGTATTATTGGTCCGCGCGCTGTATTCCGTTTGCCAACCAACATTCCAGGGTTACCGGACCCGATTGGTGGTGGCAGTGGCAACTTGCCGGGCGATCCATCGACAGACCGCTACAGTGTGTCGCAGCGCTCCATTGGTGGCAATGCCATGGCAGTGGCCACGCTGGAACTGATTACGCCGACTCCTTTCGTGGGTGAAGACAGTCGTAACTCCGTTCGGACCAGTATCTTTGTCGATGCGGGTAATGTCTGGGATACCGAGTTTGATTTTAATCGTTATGCCAATCTGACTCAGCAGCGTCAATTTGAGCGTGAGCCGCTGTTGGCAGATTACTCTGATCCGACTATGATACGGGTCAGCACCGGTGTATCCTTGCAATGGATTTCACCGATGGGTCCTTTGACCTTTAGCCTTGCACGTATCCTCAGAAAATATGAGGGTGACTTGCAGGAAAACTTCAGCTTTAATATCGGCGCTACCTTCTGATCCAGAAAAACATAGGAAGACAACCTTGAAAAATTTATTCGTTAAAACTGCAGCAACCTTAGTATTCGGTGTTTTTTTACTGGGCGCTACTGCCGCTCATGCTACTAAAATTGCATTTGTTGATGTGCAGACGATTGCCAGCCAGTTGCCACAGGCGCAGCAAATTCAGGAAACCATCATGGCTGAGTTTGGCGAGCGCATTGAGGCCATCGGCCAACTGGAACGTGATATCAACTTCAATGTGGAAAAAATCCGTCGCGATGGCCCGACCATGAGTGAAGATGAACAACAGCAATTGGCCGAAACCATCCAACGTCAGCAAATGCAGTACGAGCAAATGGCGCGGCCACTGGATGAGCAAATGCGCCAGCGTCAGGCTGAAGAGCGCAATAAGCTGTTGGCCTTGATTAAAAATGCCATTGACGTTGTTGCCGAGCAGGGCAATTACGACATCGTACTGAATTCTGGTGCCGCTGTGTATGCCAAAGAGAGTTACGATATTTCTGCTGCTGTGGTTCGTCAAATTACCAGCGGTAACTAAATGAAAGCCTGGACTGCCTTGCAACTGGCTCAGCATCTCGATGCTGAGCTCGTTGGTTCTGAAAGCCTCGAAATTACCGGTGTCGGTACCCTGGAGCGGGCGCGGCCGGATCAGGTTAGTTTTTTATCGAACCCCAAGCTCAAACATTTGCTACCTGCCTGCCAGGCAGGTCTTTTGTTGCTGCGGCCTGATGATAAGTCGCTCTGGTCTGGGGCGGCTTTGCTGGTGGCGGATCCCTATGTGGCTTTTGCTAAATTAGCCCAGTTACTGGACTCGACTCCGCCAGCTGCACTTGGTATTCACCCCAGTGCGCAAATTGATCCCAGTGCTATCCTTGGAAAAGGGGTTTCGATAGGCCCTTATGCTGTGATTTCAGCTGGAGCTGTGATTGGCGATAACAGTGAAGTCGGCGCGCACTGTTTTGTTGGTGAAAGTGCCAAATTGGGCGAAGGCTGTCGGATTTGGCCGAACGTCACCATTTACCATCGGGTTGAGCTTGGTAACCATTGCATTGTGCACAGTGGCGCTACGTTGGGAGCCGATGGGTTTGGCTTTGCCAATGAAGGTGGTCGCTGGTTGAAGATCCCACAAGTTGGCACTGTCCTCATTGGTGATGACTGTGAAATTGGTGCCCAAACCTGCATCGACCGTGGGGCTATTGAAGATACCGTGATTGGCGACAATGTGATCATCGATAATCTATGTCAGATAGCACACAATGTGCGGATTGGTGATCACACAGCCATAGCCGGTTGTACTACCATAGCTGGTAGCACCACTATAGGCCGCTACTGCATTATTGGTGGAGCCGCTGTGATCAATGGCCACATCGATATCTGTGACGGCGCTCAAATCAGTGGTATGGCGATGTTGATGAAGCCTGTGACCGAAAAAGGCGTCTATACTTCAGGTATACCGGCCACCACCAATGCCGAGTGGCGAAAAAACACAGCCCGGTTGCGGAAAATTGATCAACTCTATCAGCGCGTCAAAGAACTTGAGCAACGGCTTGATGACGTTTTGACAGATAGCAACTAAGTCTACCTACTACTGAGGATCAACCTTGGCTAATCCGATTTCTACCCTGGAAGTCCAGGACATTATGGCGTTATTGCCACACCGTTACCCATTTTTACTGATTGACCGGGTGCTTGATTACACCCCAGGGGAAAGTCTGACGGCGATTAAAAATGTCACCATTAATGAGCCAATTTTTACAGGCCATTTTCCAGGCCGTCCCATCTTTCCGGGGGTATTAATTTTAGAAGCCATGGCGCAAGCTACCGGCATTTTGGGCTTCAAAACGGCTGCCGAGCGTTCCGAAAATGAGCTCTACCTTTTCGCTGCTATTGATGATGCCCGCTTTAAAAAGCCGGTGGTTCCTGGCGACACCATGGTACTTGAAGTAAAATTCTTAAAAGAGCGTCGCAATATGTGGAAGTTTTACGGCGAAGCCAAAGTCGATGGTCAGCTGGTCTGCAGTGCAGAGCTGATGTGTGCTAGGAGAGAATTCTAAGGTGATTCATCCATCTGCTGTGATAGAGCCAAAGGCTCAACTGGGAAACAATGTAACGGTAGGTCCTTTCAGTTACATCGGTGCTGATGTGGTGTTGGGCGATGATTGCATTGTCGAATCCAATGTGGTGATCAAAGGCCCAAGCATTATTGGCAAGGGCAATCACTTTTTCCAATTTGCCAGTATTGGTGAAGCTTGCCAGGATAAAAAGTACAAGAATGAGCCTACTGAGCTTATCGTGGGTGACTACAATATTTTCCGGGAAGGCTGCACTGTGCACCGCGGTACCATTCAGGATGAAGGCAAAACCGTGATTGGCAGCCACAACCTCTTTATGAACTATACCCATGTAGCCCATGACTGCGTGATTGGCAGCAATGTCATTTATGCCAACAACGCCTCCACCGCAGGCCATGTCCATGTCGGTGATTGGGCAATTCTGGGTGGCATGAGTGGCGTGCATCAGTTTTGCCATATTGGTGCCCATAGCTTTATTGGCGGTGGTGCCATTGTGCTTAAAGATGTACCGCCTTTTGTCATGGCCAACGGCAGTCCTGCTGTACCGGTCGGCATCAACAGCGAAGGATTAAAGCGTCGTGGTTTTACTGCTGAAACCCTGCTGGAGATCCGTCGTGCCTACAAAGAAATTTACCGCAAAGGCAACACCGTTGCGGAAGCCCTGGCGGCTTTGGCTGAGCAGAGCCAAGCCAACTCGGAGATCCATCGCTTAACCCGGTTTATCGAGCAATCCCAGCGCGGTATTATTCGTTAATCATTAGCACGGCTGCTCCGGTAGCAGCCAAGCTGATGCTCAGGACCCCGCAGATGTCGACAGTCGATTCTTCAGTTTCCCCATTGCGTGTTGCTATTATTGTTGGTGAGCACTCCGGCGATATCCTTGCCGCTGGAGTGATGAAAGCCATGCTCGAGCAGCGCTCCGACATTCAGTTTTTCGGTATCGGCGGCCCCAGAATGCAAGCTTTAGGCTTTGATGCCTGGTTCGATATGGAAGAACTGGCGGTGATGGGGTTGGTCGAAGTGCTGGGACGATTGCCCCGCTTGTTGTCTGTACGCAAACAATTGCTGGCACGGCTGCTGGCCGACCCGCCGGATCTGGTGTTGGGGGTTGATGCACCGGATTTTAATTTGCCGGTTGAGCATCGTTTAAAACAAGCTGGCCTGACTACAGTGCATTACGTCAGTCCCTCCGTTTGGGCCTGGCGGCAAAAGCGGATTCATAAGATTGCAGCTGCCACCGATTTGGTGCTGGCGCTCTTGCCGTTTGAGAAAGCCTTCTACGATAAGCATCAGGTGCCTTGTCGCTTTGTTGGCCATACTCTGGCCGATCAAATGCCGCTGGTGCCTGAGAAAGCAACCGCTCGTCAAGCACTGGGATTGAGCGATGCCCCACTGTTGGCTCTGATGCCCGGCAGTCGCAGCAACGAAATTAAATTACTGGCCCCTGAATTCTTGCAGGCAGCACGGCGGCTTAAAATGCAGCAGCCTGAGTTGCAAATTGTTTGTGCCATGGTGACGGAGCAAAAAGCCGTGATTTTTGAGCAACTGCATCAACAGCATGCGGCTGATCTTGAGCTTACTGTGGTGATAGGTCAGTCGCGTCAGCTGCTATGCGCAGCCGATGCAGTCTTTATTGCCTCGGGCACCGCCACTCTGGAAGCCATGTTGGCTAAATGCCCGATGGTGGTGGCTTACAAAATGAATGCATTGACTTATCAGCTGGCCAAGCGATTGGTCAAGATTGATTATTTTAGTTTGCCCAACTTACTGGCCAATGCACCATTGGTCCCTGAGTTGTTGCAGGCTGAGGTGACGGCGGACAACCTGGTGCAGGCGATGTTGCCCTTACTGAATGAGCAAGGCGATGCCTTACGTCAGCAGTTTACCGAGCTGCATCAGCAGCTGGCCTGCAATGCCAGCCAGCAAGCTGCTGAAGCACTCCTTGCCTTGCTACCGAAGGAGACAGGCCATGGCTGAGTTTGTTCGGCCCTTTACCCTGCCAGAGGTTCAGCTGCTTTGTGGCGTCGATGAAGTGGGCCGTGGCCCTTTGGTGGGCGCTGTGGTTACCGCTGCGGTGATACTGGACCCGGCGCAGCCCATTGCCGGGCTGACCGACTCGAAAAAGCTCAGTGAAAAAAAGCGCAACCAGTTGGCACTGGAAATCCGGCAAAAGGCCTTGTGCTGGAGTCTGGGACGGGCAGAGCCAGATGAAATTGATCGCTTAAATATTTTGCAGGCGACTTTGGTCGCGATGCAGCGGGCCGTTGCCGGCCTGGCGATTCAGCCCGAGTGGGTATTGGTCGATGGCAATCGATGTCCGGATTTTGCCGTACCCGCCACTGCGGTGGTCAAAGGTGACAGCAAAGTTGCTGAAATCAGTGCCGCCTCTATTTTAGCAAAGGTTGCCCGTGATGAAGAAATGCATGCCTTGCACCTGCGTTACCCAAGCTTTGGTTTTAACCGCCACAAAGGCTACCCAACACCGGAGCATTTAGCGGCTATTCAGCAGTTTGGTGTCTTGCCGGAGCATCGCCGCAGTTTTAAACCGGTGCAGCTGCAGCTTGGAGTGCAGCCATGACCGCACCGGCCTTTGTGCACCTGCGGGTACACAGCGACTTTTCAATGGTCGATGGTCTGGCTAAGGTCAAGCCCATTTTAAAAGCCGCGGCCGGTTTGCAGATGCCTGCATTGGCGCTGACTGACCAAATGAACCTCTGCGGACTGGTGCGCTTTTACGGCGGGGCCATCGATGCGGGCATTAAACCCATCATCGGGGCCGACTTTTGGGTGCAGGACGAAGAGCTGTGCCAGGACTCTGGCCGTTTATTGATACTTGCAGCTGACAATACCGGCTATAAAAATCTAACCTTATTGCTCTCCAAAGCCTATTTACGGGGCCATGTACAGGGCAAGCCTCAAATCGATCATCAGTGGCTGGCCGAACACCATCAGGGCTTGATTTTACTGTCCGGTGGCAAGGATGGTTTGCTGGGGAAGGCGCTGCTGAAACAAAATCGGCAGCAGGCGGCAGATTTGGTGCAGTTTTACCAACAGTACTTTCCGGATAGGTTTTATCTGGAGTTGATCCGCACCGGCAGAGCCGATGAAGAAAACTACATTCAGCTGGCGGTTGACCTGGCAGCGGCTGCTGATTTACCACTGGTTGCCACCAACGAGGTGGTGTTTTTAACGGCCGATGACTTTGCAGCCCACGAAATCCGGGTAGCCATCCATGACGGCTTCACGCTGGACGATAAACGCAGGCCAAAACACTACTCTGAGCAGCAGTATTTGCGCAGCGAACAAGAAATGCAGGCGCTGTTTGCCGATCTGCCTGAAGCGCTGCAGAACTCGGTAGAAATCGCCCGGCGCTGCAACGTTACCATCCGCTTGCATGAATACTTTTTACCGGCTTTTCCGACCGGTGGCATGACCGACGCTGATTTTCTGGTGCTCAAGTCCCGTGAAGGTCTGGAGCAGCGGTTGCAACAGCTTTTTCCTGAGCCCGAAATTCGTGCTGCCCGCCGGGGCGAATACGACGAGCGTTTGCAAATTGAGCTTGATGTAATCAACCAGATGGGTTTTCCCGGCTACTTCCTGGTGGTGATGGAGTTCATTCAGTGGAGTAAAGACCACGGTATTCCGGTGGGACCGGGGCGGGGCTCTGGTGCCGGCTCCTTGGTGGCTTACGCGCTGAAGATTACCGATCTGGATCCACTGGAGTTCGATTTACTTTTTGAACGTTTCTTAAACCCTGAGCGGGTGTCGATGCCGGATTTTGATGTCGACTTTTGCATGGACCGGCGCGATGAAGTCATCGAGCACGTCGCCGAGATGTATGGCCGGGAAGCAGTGTCGCAAATCATCACCTTCGGCACTA
>SKGJ01000386.1 GCA_007117525.1 Alkalimonas sp. | reverse complement strand
GAGGTAAAGCCATGGCCAGACTCTACCGCGATGTCGTACAAAGCGGCATAGTCATTGGCACGGATTGGGCGAATCACAATCATTGTCGCTTACTCCAGTTAGGAACAGATAAAAGAGGCAGTCAGGCTGCCTCAGTGCTTCATTTTGACGTTTATGGGTATACGCCTTATTGCTTTTTTGCTGTTAAGCTGCGCTCACAACCTGAGCGACAGCTTTTTCAAAACGGTCCATACCATCCTGAATATCTTGCTCGGTGATCACCAGTGATGGTGCGAAGCGCACCACGTTCACGCCTGCCACCAATGCCATCAGCCCCTGCTCAGCTGCTGCCAGGAAGAAGTCCCGGGCACGCCCCTGGAAGCGTTCATTTAACACAGCACCCAGCAGCATCCCTTTGCCGCGCACCTCACTGAACACCTGGTACTGTTCGTTGATGGCCTCAAGACGCTGCCGGAACAATTGCTCTTTGGCCAAAACACCTTCCAGTACTTCGGAGGTATTGATGGTATCAATCACCGCTTCCGCCACCGCACAGGCCAGCGGATTGCCGCCGTAAGTGGTGCCATGGGTTCCAACCTTTAGATGCTTAGCAATCTCGGTGGTGGTGAGCATAGCACCTATCGGGAAGCCGCCGCCCAGAGATTTTGCCGTGGTTAGAATATCCGGCGTCACGCCGTAGTTCATGTAGGCATACAACTGGCCGGTACGGCCTACGCCGGTTTGTACTTCATCCATCACCAGCAAGGCCTGATGCTCATCACAAAGTGCCCGAACACCAGCCAGGAAGGCCTGAGTGGCAGGAATAATACCGCCTTCGCCCTGGATTGGCTCCAGCACCACAGCACAGGTACGCTCACTGATTAAGGCTTTGACACTGTCCAGATTGTTAAATTCCGCATGCAGCACCGCGCCTGGCTTGGGACCAAAGCCATCGGAGTAGCTGGCCTGGCCACCTACCGTTACGGTGAAAAAGGTACGGCCATGAAAGCTTTTGCTAAAAGAAATAATCTCTTGCTTGTGCTCACCGTGAACATCCAGCGCCCAACGACGGGCCAGCTTGAAAGCTGCTTCATTGGCCTCGGCACCCGAGTTGGCAAAAAACACCTTTTCAGCAAAGGTCTGCTGCACCAGTTTGCTGGCCAACCGCAGTGCAGGCTCATTGGTCAGCACATTGCTCAGATGCCAAAGCTTGCCAGCCTGCTCGGTTAAAGCGCTCACCATAGCCGGGTGGCAATGCCCCAGACTGCTGACGGCGATACCACCGGCAAAATCGACGTACTCCCGCCCTTGCTGATCCCAAACCCGTGATCCCTGACCTTTCACCGGAATCATAGCGGCCGGGGCGTAGTTAGGTACCATAACCTCATCAAACAAACTGCGGGTGACCTGAATATGTTCTGCCATTGCTCAATGACCTCTTTTTAACGGCTCGAATTAAGCTCATTATTGCAGAATAATTCAGCGCTGTCTTCCCCCTGAAATCGCGCAAAGCCAATAAAATCAAGGGCTACAGATATATTTGCAATCGGAGTGAATAACTAAGCAGCCTTTATTCAGGGTAAATTCAGACTAAGTCAGAAGCAGCCAAGCAGCCGCCTCTGTTGGCTGAATGCAAGGCGCCGGACGTCAGGGAGTGACGCTTTGCATGTTTATTGGAAAAAAAATTATCAGCGATTGAGCTTAAGTCAGGTATCAAGCTTAAGTAAGTTGGTTTGCACCAATAGCTGCAAGGCATCCTTGGTGATGCCCGTTGCTTTTAGCATCTGCTGCATCTCTTCTGGTGTTAAACGCTGCCGCTTTTTTAATTGCTGCCACTGCACAAAGGTCTGCGCTTGCTGCACGACTCTCGCCATCGGTGAAGCACCGCTGTAACCCACTCCTTCGGCCAACTGATCCAGCGTTTGGCACAAAGGCAAGCGTTTCAACCCCCAACGGGAGGTGAGATCGGCACTTAGCACCGCAGCATGCTCGGTCAGTTGCTCGCTCAGAAAGTCGGCTTCCGGCTCCAACACGTCCAGTGCATCGATCAGTTTAATGTCCCGGGCTTCACGGGCCTTCAACAGCTCTTCGCGCTTAACTTGCTGGTAAAGTTTTAAATAATTGCGGGTCACAGCCACATGGCCAAGGGTATGAAAAAGACCGGCGCAAAACACGGTAAAGGCGTGCTCCCGATACAAGCCAGCTAAAGCTTTGGCCGCATTGGCGGTCGCAAGGCTGTATTCCCAAAGTACGTTTTTTAACTCATGAAAGGGCTCGGTCGAATGAGGCATGCAGCGCTTCATGCCGTACACCGGGATCAGGTATTGCAGGGCCTCAATGCCCAAAAAGCCCAGGCCAGCTTTCAAATCTTTGATAAGGCCACCCGATGCGGTGCGCCCCCGGTATTTCGGTTGGTTAATAAGCTTTAACAGGTCCGCTTCCAGCCAGGGGATTTTCTTGATAGCCGGGTCCAACTGATTCAAAGTTACCGCTTTAGCACTGAGTAAATCCAACAAGCTATAAAAGTCTGGAGTTAGATCAAACAAACTGGCTTTGACATCATCCAATGAGGTCAACCGCTCGGCCAGCAAGTCGGCAACCTGGTCGTGCAAATGTGCTTGGGCAAATTCGCCAAACTGCTCTTTGGCCTTGGCATCAGCCAGCCGTGCTTCCCGGGCAGCAGCTTCTACCGCCAGCAAGGTGCGCTCTTTGTCAGGGCTTTGCTGCTGTGCTTTCTGTTGCCGCCTGGCAGGGTCGACCCCTATCAGTACATCAAAAAAACGCAAGGAATAATCGTTGCCTACCATGCTGGCATTCATCACCACAAAAAAACCTCGTATTGAATAGCCAGTACGACTGACGGGCTGATTGTTAAAACTTACGCAGCAGAACCTTGACTGTCAAGCCACACCATCGGCTTGCACCTTGTTGCGCAATAAAAAGTTCTGCAGCAGCGCTAAACCAGCATCGGACAGGATGGCTTCCGGATGAAATTGCACGCCAAACACCGGCAAATCGCGGTGCCGAAGCGCCATCAGTTCATCTGGCTTAGCACTTTGTCCGGTCCATGCCTGAGGCTGCAGACAATCGGGTAAGCTGTCTGCAGCCACCACCAGGGAATGGTAACGGGTAATGCTTAACGGATTCGGCAAGCCTTGAAATAAATCCTGTTGCCGATGGTGGATCCAGGAGTTTTTGCCATGCATCACCTGACGCGCCCGCACCACCTGGCCACCAAACACCTGCGCAATGACTTGATGTCCCAGACAAACCCCAAGCAATGGGATCTTGCCGGCAAAGTGCCGAACAGCGTCCAGTGAAATACCGGCCTGAGCAGGGGTACCAGGGCCAGGCGAAATCACCAGATAGTCCGGCGCCAGCTGTTCAATACCGGCCAGGTCAATCGCATCGTGCCGGCGCACCAGCACTTGCTCACCCAATTGCTGAAAATACTGCACCAGATTCCAGGTAAAGGAATCGTAGTTATCTATTATCAATAACATGAAGATCCGTACTGAGCAGCTGGGTTAGCCGCTAATGATGGTAGCAGACAATTGGTGTCTATTCTATGCAAGCACCCGGTTCCGGCCAAGTGATTTTGCCTGATAAAGTTTTCCATCCGCTTGAGCCAGCATCGACTCCGCATCGTCAAACCCTTGGCTGCTGCAAGCAATACCGGCTGAAAAGCTGCAGGCAAAGTCTTGTGCACTGCTGTGAAAAACGATGGTATTAAAGCTGTCTAAGATGCTCTGTATCAGCTGCAAAGCATCCTCAGATGCACACTCCGGCAACACCAACAGAAATTCTTCACCGCCATAACGCCCTGCTTTATCGGTGCGCCGAATGCGCTTTTGCAGCAAGGTCGCCAGGGTGGTAATCACCAGGTCACCCATGGCATGGCCAAAACGATCGTTAACACTTTTAAAATGATCAATATCCACCATCACCAGACAAAAAGTGTTGCCACTGCGTTTGGCACGCTGGTACTCCAGCACCGCAGCTTCTTTAATGGCGCTGTGTTTCATTAAACCAGTCAGGCTGTCTTTAACAATCAGGTTTTTCAGCTCGCGACTGCGCTGCAAGCGCACCTGTACCGCTTTGACCAGCTGCGCATCACTGATGGGCTTGGTTAAAAAGTCATCGGCACCAAAGGCCATGGCTTTGAGTTGCTGCGCTTTATCCTGCTCGGCCGATAGGAATACAATAGGCAAACTTTTAAATGCCTCGTATTGGCGGATCACGCCGGCGAGCTCAGGCCCGCTGTAGGTTGGCATATGGAGATCCAACAATACCAGTTCGGGCTGATGTTGCAGAATGTCGGCGATCATGCTTTCAGGATCCAGTAATACCTGGCAATCAATACCGGCTGTCTGCAGGGTAAGCGCAAAGTGCTCCGCCAGCAGGGTATCATCGTCCATCACACAAACACGGCCGCCTGCCTCAGCCTGTTGCTCCACGATATCCGAGATCCGCCCCAGCATAGCAGGAACATCCAGTGGCGACACATAAAAAGCCTGTGCATGATGGCGTGCTGCCTGCACCCGCAGTGAGAAGCTATCCTGGTCACTAAACAGCATCCAGGGGATCCGCTTGTCTTGCATCACCATTAACAGCTGGTGTTGATCGAACAATTGACTGCCACCAGCATCCAGGCTGGCAGAGCAGTACAATAAGGCTGGAGACTGACTGCTTAAGCTTTGCAAACAACCTTGGTAGGAAGTAAACACCTGCAACGGATAGCCAAAGGCGCTCAGTTGGTTCGTGAGCTCATCGCTCAGACTGCTATTATCAAGCAACAACCATATCTGCTCTGGTTCCTGCCTGGTGATAACCCGACTTTCTGATGCAGCGGCCCCGGCCGTCATCACTTGTTGCATCTGATGCTCAAAGGCAGCTACAGCTGCTTCAAGCCTTGTTCGCTGAGTTGAATCAAGCGGTGTTTTGTGCTGAATACTCAGCGCAAGCTGCTCAACCTGACGTGCTAGTTGGCCCAGCTCCGGCAGGCGAAAGGTTCCGCAAGATCCACTGAGCTGGTGGCTGATAGCAATCAGCTCTGTGAAAGCAGTATGCTCACCTGCAGCCAGCTTCTGATATTGCTCCAGCATCAACGCTGTCTTTGACGGTAACGTCTCAAAAAAGCGCTGCTGCAAGGCAGCAAAACGCTGTTGGTGTTTATCGTTTTTATCCACGGAACTCACAGCTACTCCCTACAACCAAGCTCAAGACACAAGTGAAAACCAGATACAAAAACGAGCCCCTTGCTGGTAACCGGTATCGAGCGAAATACGCCCTCCCATGCCCTCGACCAACTCTTTGCACAATGCCAGGCCTAAACCCGTGCCACCTTTTTCTTTGGCGCTGCTGGCATCGGCCTGGGAAAAGCGTTCAAACAGATGGTCATGAAATGCCAGCGGAATGCCCGGCCCCTGATCCTGAATAGCAATCTCAAGCTCAGAGCCAGCAAGTCTGGCTTGAACGGTCACCACCCCTTGCTGTGGCGAATACTTCATCGCATTGGACAGCAAATTGGCCAGAATTTGCTGCAAGCGGTGCTCATCCAGCACCACTTTAGCCTGATCTGCCGGCGGCGTTATATCCAGCTTCAGCTGCAATCCAGCTTTTTCGATAAAGGTCGAGTGATCCGAGATGGCTTGCTGCAATAAGGGCAAGATCGGCTGTGCTTTCAGCTCAAAATTCATTTTACCGGCAATCAGTTTTTCAATGTCCAGTAAATCGTTAATGAGGTGCTGCAAGCGGCTGCTGTTGCTGCTGGCGACCTGCAGTAGCTTTTGTCCTTTTTCAGTCATGGAACTGCTTTGGGTCGCCAACAACAGCTTTAAAGCACCATTGATGGAGGTCAGTGGTGTACGCAGCTCATGGCTGACGGTGGAAATAAACTCATCTTTCATCTGTTGCAAGCGCATGCGCTCGGTGACATCCTGCACCGAGCCAATCATGATCAACTCTGGATTATCTGAGACCGGCAGCATTTGCGCCAATTCATGCACCCAACGGATTTCACCATCCGGGCGGATAATACGGTGCACCACATCGTGCAAACCGGTAAACTTGGCTTTTTCCTCACTGGCCTCGACCAAAGACAGGTCATCCGGATGCACGGTGCTTTTAAACAAAGCCACACTGGGCTCAGTGGTGGAAGCATCAAAACCAAAGACATCATAAATCATCGGCGACCACCACAAGGAACCGGTTCTAAGAGATGCCTGCCAATAGCCAATTTGTGCCTGCTGGCTGGATAGCTCCAGCCGTTGCTGCGCCAGGTGCAGCTGCTCGTTGGCCTGCTCCAGTGCCAGGTAATGCTGCTTGGTTTCAGTAATGTCGTAAATATACCCATGCCAGAGCACACTGCCATCCGGCATGGGTTCTGGCATCGCCCGGCCTGATACCCAAGCCATACCACCATCCTCTTTTCGAATGCGGTATTCGTGCTGCCACAGCGACAACTCCCGGGCAGAGCGTTCAATGCTAGCAGCCAATGCGGGCAAGTCGTCTGGTTCGATAACAGCAAACACCTTGCTGGCATCCTCTTTCACCTCATCCGGCATCACCCCATAAATCAGCTTTAAATGGCTGCTGGCATAGGGAAATGCCATCCGCCCATCCGGCCATTGCTGGAACTGATACACCACACCCGGCAGTTGCTCAGTTAACTTCAGCAACTGACGTTTCAATGCTTTTTCGCTGGTCACATCCAGAATAAACCCATCCAGGTAACGCAGGCTGCCGTCATCAAGGTACTCGCCCATGCCGCGCTCTTCGACATAGCGAATGCTGCCATCTTTGTGGATAACCCGGTAATGCAGCAGCCAGCTGGTCTTATCGGCTACCGCTTTAGCAACAGTCTGCTCCAGATATTCGCAGTCATCCGGGTGGATCACACTGGCATAGCTTCGCACCTTGTTTTGGATAAAGTCACTGGCCGGGTAGCCGGATAGCGGATCGATGCTGCCGCTCATGTACACCATGGTCCAGTGTTCATCGGCCAGACAGCGGTAGGTGATGCCAGGAATATTGGCAACCAGGGTTTGGAATTGATCGCGGCTTTGTTGCAAGGCTTCTCTGACTTGCATCTCTTGGGTCAAATCTACATGACTACCTACCATTCTGATGGGCTTGTTGTCCTCTGACCACTCAATCACTTTACCAAGACAACGAACCCAAACGGTAGAGCCATTTTTATGCCGATAGCGCACCACATTATCAAAGGGTTTCTCCCCTTGGCTCGCTATATGCTGCTCAAAAGAAGCCAGAACTTTGGTCAGGTCATCTGGAAAAACAATTTTTTGCCATGCTTCTGGTGAGTTTTCCATTTCATCATCATGATACCCAAACATCATTTTGAAGGATGGGCTAAGATACTCGGTGTTGTCCTGGATGTGCCAATCCCAATATCCAGCCATGGTTTGTTCAAGAATATGCTCATACAGGCTTCGCTGCTCAGACAGCTCCACCTCGGCCTGGTCTTGCAAGCGATCCTGGATCTCCTGCTGCACGGCATTGGCAAACTCACGCAAAATGCCTTGCTCATCTGCATCCAGGGTGCGGGGTTTGGCGTCAATCAGACACAAGGTACCGATATTATGCCCGTCGACCTGCAGCGGTGCCCCGGCATAAAAACGAATGTGAGGTGCTCCTGTCACCAGGGGGTTATCGGCAAAGCGGGGATCCTGGCTGGCATCGGGGATCTGAAAAATATCCGATTCTAAAATAGCATGACCACAAAAAGAAATGTCGCGGCCGGTTTCGCAGGCGTCCAACCCCTGTTTTGATTTAAACCACTGCCGGTTTGCATCCACCAACGAAATCAGCACAATCTCGGTTTGCAAGCACTGCTGCACCAGCCGGGTCAAACGATCAAAGCGGGGCTCGCTCGGGGTATCCAGCAGCCCGGAGTACTGCAAGGACTGCAAACGTTCGGCTTCGCATTCGGGTATCTTTGGTGGCTGCATGTAGTCAATGCTCCTAAGCCTGGCGGGCTTGTTGATAGAGCGCGCGCAAGGTATCGCCCAGCTCCATCGGCTCAAAGGGCTTTTCCACCACCGCAATCGCCCCTGCATCCAGGTACTGCTGTTTTTCTGCTTGTTGTATTTTGGCCGTCATAAAAACCACCGGGGTAGTCGCCAGCGATGGCAGCTTGCGCAGCTCTGCCAGTGTCTGCAAGCCATCCATTTTTGGCATCATCACATCCAGCAAAACCAACTCTGGCGCAAAAGCTTCGGCTTGCTCCAGCGCTGACTGACCGCCATCACAACTGAGTAGCTCGAAGCCTGCCACATCCACCAGCGCCATTTCTGCTACCATGCGAATGGACTCGTCGTCTTCAACGTGCATGATGCGGTTTAACGTCATAGCACTCTCCTTTTTATTTGCACTAGCCACTGAGTGCGCCGCTTATTCATTACTGAGTATAGCTTTGATACGCTTAACCAACTCGG
>SKGJ01000116.1 GCA_007117525.1 Alkalimonas sp. | reverse complement strand
CTGACCGCGTTGGAATTTTTCCTGGTTGGTGTCAGCCAGTACCTGTTGTACCGCAAGAAACAACAACCCTGGCCCGGCAGTGAGCGACCCTGGCCGGGATTTTCCTGGCGATTTGTCCGGTTTAACTAGGCCAAAGCCTTGCTGCAGCGCTCCGGCTGGCTGTGGACTCCGTGCACTGCCACAGACCGAGCTGGTGCTCTCCCCCGGCCCCAACCTGCCCTACCCGGAGCGTGCCCGGCTGGGTGCCTGGCAGAAATTGTCCTTTCGCCGCAAAGGCCTGGATTTAACGCACTGGATTGGCCGGCTGCCATCGCCAATCATTCGCTTGTTCAATCGCTACGGCATGGTGACCGAGCAGCAAGTGGATGCGGTACTGGAAGCCAGTGGTTTTGCATACGGCGACCAATGGCCGCTGCAATTTTTGCAAAATACCGCCCGAGAAGTTGAACGCTTCGCCAAGGCCGGTAAGCCCTTTATTTTTATGCCTCAGGCGTTCGGCCCTTTTAAAAGTGAAGCCAGCAAAGCCGCGATGCGGCAAATTATTCAGCATGCCCGGCTTATTTTTGTCCGCGATGCGGTATCGAAACAACACCTGGAAAGCTGCCTGTCGCCGTTGCCAGCTCATGTCATTCAGTGTCCGGACTTTACCATTGGCCTAAAGCCAGCCAGCTTGCCAGCAGTCGACCAGCCCTATGCGGCCCTGATCCCCAACAACAAGGTCATTTCTCCCTACCATCACGCCGACGCTGGCCAATTGAAAGACGATTACCTCAATGCCTTTGTCGCAGCAGCCACCCTGCTGCAACAGCGTGGCATGCAGGTAAAGCTGGTGAACCATGAAGGTAAGGAAGATGCCGCCTTGTGTCAGCATATCCAGGCCAGAGTCCCCGATACTGAAGTGGTGGAGCTGGCGGATCCTTTGCAGGTAAAAGCCTGCATTGGCGCTGCTAGCCTGGTGGTCAGCTCCCGCTTCCATGGTGCCATCAATGCGCTGAGCCAGGGTGTCCCTTGCATAGCGACCAGTTGGAGCCATAAGTACCGTGAAATGATGCAGGATTTTGGCATGGAGGATTACTGCATTGAGCAGCTGACCGCAGATAAGCTCTGTCAAAGCATCGAGCAGCTGCTCGGCCCGAAATCGGACGCAGTAGCCACACTAGGCGAACGAAAGGATCAGCTGCTGCAACAAAACCAGCAAATGTGGCAGCAGCTACTGGAACAACTCAGATAAACCCCTTTCGGAAACGCCCGCGCGGCGTTTCCGATTATCACAGCCTGTTAATCATGAAAGCGCGAACGCGCCCGGGTAGTGTCGTAAAGATTTACCGGCTTAAGCAGCGGCTGACCACCATCGCGCGCAATCGGCACCCAAGGGATCACCCCTTGGCCTTTGGCTGAGCGCAAAGTAAATAAATCAAACGGAATGCTGATGTAAAAACCTTTGGTAAAACTGCCTTCACCGTAGTCGGCCGAGGATACATTGGTGAAAGCTGCATGAGCTCCAACCTGAATACCACTGTTAAAGCGTCTGGCAAAGGAAATTTTCACCCCGTCATCCCCCGCCAGAAAACGCCCAATGTTTAAAGTAAACAAGATGTCGTCAAAAAACTCTGGCTGCCAGTATATATTGGCATGCCCGGTCACCACACTGTAATCCATAAAGTCGAAATCATTGTCAAAAGAGCGTTGCCGTACCCAATTGATATCAAAGCCAAAGGCCAGGTTGCTGTCGACCGGACGATACAAAACTTCAGTACCGACACCACCAAACATCGACTCAAGATAACCACCGTAAGTCTGCAGATACCAATTCGGTGCCGGGTTGTTTTGCCAATGAGCAAACAGGCTTTCCATGGTCAGGGTGCTGCGGGTGACGTACTCACGGACATAGGTTCGTACCCTTGGCAATGGGGTATCAAAGCTGTCGACTGTAAAATTAAACTTGTCGAAGTTTTCCAGTAAAGTGAGCTTCGCAGTGCCATTGAATGAAAGACCGGAGTTCAACTGATAGCCGGCAGAGCCCAAGAGTCCCCCCTGGTACATAAAGAACACCTCAGGATTACCAAAACTTTGGATCCAGAAAGTTTCTGCACCATAGTAGAGCCCGCTATGCTCGGTTGTCTGCTGCCAGGCTTTACTGGAAACCGGATCAATACGCTGAAAGCTGGACGGCACATCAAGCTCCGGCGTTTGATAGGTCACAGCCGCAACGAAGGCACTGGCATCGACCACCGTCTCCACCATAGGTTGATGCCCCTCCAGCACCACAATACGGTACTGCTCGACAGAGCGCGGTAATTCTGCGGCCAGCACACGGCCGACACGTTCGATTGCAATGTCCTGGTCCCGATACATCACCTGATTGCCGATCAAAACGGCTTTATCATCGGTCACCTCGATACTGCGCAGCATGAAACCAGCCTCGCGCCTTAACATCGACGCCAATTGTTGCCGAGCGATCTCTTCATGGCTTCTTACCGGGCTTTCAGTCACCTCACGCGGTGCAGGATCGAGTTTCAGCTGTGATAAGCTATGCAAATCAAAGGTGTAATGAACACCGAATCCAAAGGTGTTGCCGCGCTGATAATTCAGATTGAAGTCAAAGTTGCCCCACTGGTACAAAGCCCCCGCATTCCAGCGACTGCTTTGCACCATCTCAATGCCTGCACGATCCCGGCTGTAATCGTTGCCTTCGTACTCAAGCTTTAGACGAAGGGGCTGCCAGGGCGTTTGGTACTCAATCCCCCCAAATAAGGACGATGGCCCTTTGAAAAAGCGCTGGTAGTCGATCTTCCCCCCCTGGCCTGAAAAGCCAGAGGGACGCTCACAAAAAGCATCACTCAGATCGCAAAACGGGTTGCGGGTGTTGCCAGCCGCGCCCAGATAACCCCAGCCCATCCCCAGGCTTAGATCAACAGGGCCAAAGCGTTTGCTGGCGACTAAAAACTCACTCTCAAAAGTACCGGTGCCGCCAAAGTCGCGAAAACCTACTGCAATCTCAGGCAACCAATAGCTTTCCTGCCACAAGCGAAACTTGGCATCAATGCCTTTATCTTTGTAGGTTTGATCGCCACTGAAACCGGGAAAAGGACTGTAAAGGCGGTTGCGGATATCGGCATAGCGCAACGTCGCTTCCATCCAGGGAAACAACATCAAACTGGCAGTCCAAAAACGATACTCATCGTTATCGCTGTAACCCACTGCCAGTCGACCGTCGCCGGCCATGCGGGCAACCGGAACCTGAATCAAACCCGTGCCACCATGCGAGCCCTGACTGGGCTCGACCGCTTGCGCAGGAATAGCAAAGCCTTCTGCAGCATAGCCAAGCGGTGCGGCCATAGACAAGGCCAGGGTCGACAATCGAAAAAAAGGAAAGCGCGGTTTTACAACAATGCTCATGGTGTAATCCTGTGCACAGCAAGCTGAGCAAGTTCTTGATTTAGGTTGCGAAATTCTCTTGGTAAAATACTAGGATGCAACGGAAAGACAATTAGGCTGCCCGGCATAGCTTCCGCATGTTCACGGTTCCAGTAAGCGCGGCCCAGCTGTTGCAGCTCGCCATTGGCTTGCACCAGATACAACCAACTGGGATCGCTCTGTGCCAATGAAGGGAGCTGCGATAAGTAATCCTGAATGGCAGTTCCTCCCTGATGGGGCAACACACGCTCCTCGCCAATGGCGCCGGCGAAATAAAGATGTTCTGAGCGGGGCATCACCCGCAAAATGTAGTGGCCCTGCTCCAGCCTTGGGTTGGCAGATGGTTGAATACGTGCCAAATCGTAATCCACCCGAACAGGCAATCGCTCTGCCAGCTGCCAGCTCTGAACTTGCTGGCCTAGTGCCTGAACAGCCAACACCTTGGCCGATTCATTACGCATTTGCCAGTGGGTTTCAAGACGCCTTAGCTGTTGCAAAAAAGCCTGTTGTTGTTGGTTGAGTGTTTCAGACTGACGGAACAAGGCTGCTGCCGGCCAATACAGTTGCTGAGGTTGCGCAACCTCAGACAGCACCTGTCTAAGCCTTGGCGGCTCGGCAAAGGCGTGCCACTGCACCGATTCGGATTGAATTTGCACAACAACAGCGGGATCTGCTGCCAACAAAGGACTGCTTACCACGGCCGTTGCCAGTAGCAATCTGCAAAAAATGTTTTTCATAAAAGGTCCATTGATAGTGCCAGGTCATCCATGTCTGCGGCCAGCAAGCGTGCCGCTTCACTAAGCCAGGTAATGTGCAAGACGGGACTATGGGGTGCCATCTGTTGCCGGCTTTGCAGCAACACCCCTGTAGACTGTTCAAACCAGAACAGGTTCTCAAAAGTGGCGGCTGTTTTTTCAACCTGAACCGCTTCACGAACCAAACGGGTTTGAAAGCGCTGCCCAAGCACCTCCAACTCTGCCCCCTGCTCTTCGTGAAAGGTTGAGCGCATCACATAGCCACTTTGCTGACGATACTGCCAATCGGTCACACGCAGCCATTCGCCGCTCTCAACAGCTGCAGGCCCTTGGCGGATCGGGTCCTCTGCGGTATTGCCAAGATAAGTCAGGTCATTACGAAAACCAAGGCTGCGGACGATCCGGCCTTGCGCCATCGTTAACAGAGCACCATCGGACGAAAGCCATTTGTGCTGATCGTGCTCATAAAAAGCCAGCACCATGGTGGCCCTGGGTTGATCATCGACTCGAATGTAAATCAGATCGGCTGGTGCCGCCTGTACTTTTTCCAGCGACAGCGTGACATCGTCGGGCGTCGTAAAACCAAGCTGAATGGTATCCCAAAGGGCGGTTTGGGTAGAGCTGCAACTGGCAAGCAGGAAAGCAACCGATGCAGCCAAGAAAAAATGACCAAGTAGTTTCATGCGAAATCTCTGAGTAGTCTGCACAAAAAAGCCGCCAGCAGGCGGCTTTTTTTCAGAAGCATCGCTTACTGTACGCTGGGAGCGTAAGTAAAGGTTGCCGTAGTGGTGTAAGTGTTGGTACCAGTACCAGTAGTAATGGTGGTTGTGCCTACACAGAAGCCATCGTCGTTCAGCTCATCATCGCCTTCACAACCAACTACCGGTTCTTCTGGTCCTTCTGGGAGAACGATAGTAGAACCACGGCTGTTGCTGATCACAGAGCCAGCAACCAGAAGGCCAACGGCACCGGCTGCAACGCCTTGCGCTACAACAGGTCCTTCAGCACCATCAGAACCGCCACCAGTGGCTTGATTCGCGGCAGCTGTGCCTGAAACCAGAGCGGCAACAGCAGCGGCTAATAAAATTTTCTTCATAGAAATCCCTCTATTTCCCTTAACAGACTCTCAGCCTCTAAGCCTACCTGAAAGCTTGAATAACAGCAAGCACTTCGTAGCCATAAAGGTGTAAATTTAAAGCGATTGCTGCATCAGGCAGACAATTGATTAACAGACACTTTTGGCTCAACGACCAGCCTGGAAACTGCGGTTTCCCCGACAGATTGACTGCTGGCATCGCGTTGCGCCGCCAGCACCAAATCGCTGAGCACCTCAGAGTAGCTGAAATCTATTGGAGCCGCTTTCATGCACTGAATCAGCTCGGCCACAGCAAAGCGATCGCAGCACGACTCCAGCTTGGCCAGTAAGGCGGCCACTTGTGGCCATTCCAAACTGGCCTCATCGCCGGCCATAATCCGGGGATGCGCAGTTTCTCGGACATTGTGCCCGATGATTAGTTCCTCAAAGAGTTTCTCGCCAGGCCGAAGTCCGGTGTAGCGGATCTCAATATCACCATGCGGATGCTGGGCGTCTTTGATTTCCAACCCCATCAGATGAATCATCCGGCGTGCCAAATCATCAATCCGAACCGGCTCGCCCATATCCAGCACAAAAACGTCGCCGCCTTTGCCCATAGCACCCGCCTGAATCACCAACTGCGCGGCCTCGGTAATGGTCATAAAGTAACGAATAATGTCTTTGTGCGTGACCGTGACCGGCCCACCCCGGCGAATTTGTTCGCGAAACAGCGGCACCACAGAGCCGGAGGAACCCAACACATTGCCAAAACGCACCATGCTAAACCGGGTGTTAACATTCGGACGCTGTGCAATGACCTGCAGCACCAACTCAGCCACCCGCTTCGAGGCCCCCATCACATTGGTGGGCCGCACCGCTTTGTCGGTGGAAATCAGCACAAAAGTTTCTATCCCAGCCGCAATGGCCGCCTCGGCCGCATACCAGGTGCCAAACACATTGTTGCGCACCCCTTCCACCACATTAAACTCGACCATAGGCACATGCTTGTAGGCGGCGGCATGGTAAACGGTTTGCACGCCAAAACTTTGCATCGCCGTTTGCAGCCGTTTTCTTTCCTGCACCGTGCCTAAAATGGTTCGCAGCTCAACATCCAGTTTGTCACGCTCAATCAACAGCCGAAGTTCCTGCTCAATGCTGTAGGCGGCAAACTCCGACAACTCAAACAGCACCAGCATGCTGGGTTCATTTTTTAAGATTTGGCGACACAACTCCGAACCAATGGATCCACCAGCACCAGTCACCATCACCACTTTGCTTTGGATGTTGGCATGCATCAACTTCAGTTTGGGCGCTTCCGGGTCACGCCCCAGTAAGTCTTCAATTTTGACATCCTGCAGTTCATCAATGCGCATATCGCCATTGACCAACTCATTCATACCTGGCACTGACTGCACTGGCACCGGCAACGACTCCAGCGCATCCAGCACCTCTCGACGCCGCACCCGGCTGGCCGATGGCAATGCCAGCAAAACCCGTTGAATATTTTGCGTTTTAATCAATAAGGCGATGCTTTGCGGGTTGCCCACTGGCATCCCCAGAATGGTCGATTTTTGCAGGGTCGAATCGTCGTCGACAAAAAGGATCGGATGGTACTGATCGCCATTGATCAGCGCCTGCGCCAGTTGGCGGCCTGAGGAACCAGCACCGTAAATCAGCACCCGCTCTTTTAACGCATTGTTCATTTGCACCAAAAACATCCGGGCCAATAAACGCGAGCCGGAACACAGCAACATGGCCAGAAGCGCATAAACAAAAATCAGATTGCCTTTGTCTTCCACCCCAAAAAAGCCAAAAAAGACACTGATTACCAGGGCGCCACCCACAATGCCTGCCAGCACAGCGCCGAAGGCGTGCTGACCGATGTAGCGGATCACCGCCCGGTACAGGCCCAGCTTGGTAAAGGTGACTAAGGTCAGAGGGACTGAAATAGCAAAAGCTAACGCAATTTCAGGGATATGGCCGCGAATGCCATTTTGCGTCAGCAGGTAAGCTGAAATCATTGCAAAAATAAGAAAAACTACATCGGCAATAACCGAAAAGACGCGTTTAACCGGCCGTGGCAAAGATAAAAGCCAAGCTAACATGAAAAAATTCCTTAACGGGACTGGTCGTAAACAGCAGTCAAAGTTGTACCAGTATAGCGCATTCCTTGGTATTTATTAAGTTTTGCTTGCCTGAGCCACCACAATCGCCAATTGCTGCGCACAAAATTCGATTTGCTGATCGCTGATGGTTGGGTGCACCAACAGCATTAAACTGGTTTCTCCCAACTCACGCGCATTGGGCAACGGCTGTGCCGGACGCCATGGCGTATTGGCAAAGGCCTGCTCCAGATAGACCTCACTGCAGCTGCCCTGGTAACAAGGCACACCGGCAGCCATTAAAGCGTCGCAGAGCCGATCCCGGCTCCAGCCTTCGGCCAGCAGCTCAGTCCGGACAAAAAAGTAATGCTTGTAGCATGCATGAATCGCCTCCTCCGGCACCTGAACCTGCCGCAGCAAAGGCAAGGTGGCGACGGCCTTGTCCAGCTCAGCAGCTAGTTGCCGCCGGCGCGCACTCCACTCAGGCATCCGCTGCAATTGGATACGTCCCAACACAGCTTGCATCTCGGTCATCCGCCAGTTGTGCCCAAAGCTGTGATGCAACCAACGAAAGCCGGGTGGATGGGACTGATGGTAGACCGCATCAAAGCTCTTGCCATGATCTTTTAACGACCACAGCCGTTGCCACAGTGCCTCATCCCTGGTGGTGACCATACCACCCTCACCCCCTGTGGTCATAATTTTGTCCTGACAAAACGACCAGGCAGCCACATGACCGAAAGAGCCGACCGAACGCCCCTGATAGCGGGCACCATGCGCCTGAGCACAATCCTCAATCACCCAAAGACCATGCTGATTGGCAAGCGCCATGATGGCATCCATCTCGGCAGGCATGCCCGCCAGATGCACCACCACAATGGCCTTGGTGTTCGGACCTATCATCGGGGTTATGGTGTCGGCACTCAGGTTCTGACTGTTCAAATCGACATCGGCAAAAACCGGGGTCGCGCCGGCATTGACCACAGCAGAAACCGTCGCAATAAAGGTACGGGGCGGCACGATGACTTCATCACCGACGCCAAGTTCCAGTGCTTGGATGGCAGCATCCAGTGCCAGGGTGCCATTGGCAACGGCCACCGCATAGTCGCAGTCGCAAAAAGCAGCAAACTCCTGCTCAAACAAACGGCCATGCTCACCGGTCCAGTAATTGACCTTGT
>SKGJ01000019.1 GCA_007117525.1 Alkalimonas sp. | reverse complement strand
TTATGATAAGGACTTTGTATGTTGAAGTTTATTGCTGTACCGATGGCTTTGTTGTGCTCGTTGTCGTTGCATGCGGCAACCACCGTTGAAACTTGGGATTTCACACGTAATTCCGTAGACAATGTTGGCAATGCTGGCAGTAGAACTATGACAACTGCTAACAACCAACTCACCATAACTGCTTGGTCTTCAGAAAGTAATGGCACAATTCAACAAGCTAACTTTCGCCTGAACACTTGGGGAACTAATGTTTGTGCACCTGGCGAAAACGTCAATAATTCGAATCACTGTCATGGCGTTGATAACTTTACCGGGTCTCAATTTATTTTGCTTGAATTTGCCCAACCAGTAATGCTTGATTCGCTGGTTACCAGTTGGAATGAATACCGTAATTCCAATCGAAATCTCACAAGCGTTGATGCTTACCTGACTGTAGCAGGTTTTGATGATAATCCGTTCTCTAGAGCCAGCAGTTGGCATGATGTAGCTCAAAAGGCCAGTGTCAAAGCTGCTTATCAAAACTCCTATATTACCGAAAACGGTACTGATCGATTTTCTAATCGAGATGCTATTAGAGAGACCGAGTTTAAAGACGAACAATTGATCCAATGGAACACAGGCAATCAAGGGATTACGGGCTCTGTTCATACTACTTGGCTGATAGGTGCTTACAACCATGTTTTTAATGTCAATGGTAGTCCTAACTTCAGCGGCTTTGATAAGCTTAAATTTAGTTCTTTAACTACCAGTTTCAATAATACTCCAGTGGCTGATGTCCCTGCCCCAGCAACACTTGCATTGTTTGGTTTAGGGCTGTTATTGCTTATGCGTCGCCGTCAAAAATTCGTGAGCTAAAGCACTTAAAGTCACCATCGCATAATCAACCAAAGGGGCCCGGTGCCCCTTTGTGCTATCTGGCAAAATCAATTACAGTACACTTTATTTATTCTGTGAGGCCTTTTAAGATGCGAGCTTCCTTTTTCGCTTGTTTGCTGCTCTGCTCAACGCAAGTCTTTGCATCTGAACGGTACAATTACGAAAGTGCTTTAGACCTGTTCCAACAACAAGAGTACGGCGCAGCCTTTATTCATCTTCGCCATGTGCTGCACGACGATCCAAATAACCTGCCAGCCACCTTATTGCTTGGCTCCATCATGTATCAACAAGCCAGGTTCTTCGAGGCTATCTACCTTTTTGAAGAAGCACTTAGTGGCGGTGCCGACATTAATCTGGTGTTTTCAGAGCTGCTGACCAGCTACCAGATTGCCCAACAAAGCGATGCGATTCTTCGGCTAAAAGGTTACTCATCACTCAATTCTGCCAACCGCTTTGACTTACTTATCGCGGAAGTCCAGGTACATCTAAAGCACAAGGACTTTACCGCAGCACAGCAAGCACTTGAAGAGGCGAAGCGCCTGCGTGCACCAAACGATATTGCTGTGATCAATAGTGAAACAAGACTGTCCATTGCAAAAAGAAAGTATGACTTAGCAGCCGAGCTGATTGCGAAATCTCTGGCAGCAGATGCTGCGCGTGCAGAAAGCTGGCGTTTACAGGGTGATGTTTTGCGCTTGCAGCAGGCACTGCCTGATGCGCTGGAGGCATACCATACCGCTTATGAATTAGCGCCAGACGATCCTATCAACATGAGATCGTTAAGTGCCGCCTACATTGCCACCGGCCAGGTCAGCCAGGCCAGAAAGCTATTGGATCAAATGGCCGATTTGGGTTTGCAGGATCCTTACCTTCGATTTTCCCGTATTTTTCTAACAACCATCAGCAACGACTCCACCACAGCTCAGGCGGGTCTGCAAACATTGCAAGCGGAGCTTGCAGCGCTGCCTATTAGTTACTTTGAACAAAAGCCAGAGCAACTTTACATGCGCGCCGCATCGGCTTACCTGCTGGGCAATGCTGAACAAGCCTTACGGGATTATGAAATTTATCTTCAACTCGTTCCTGATGATCTGGAAGCGCTGTTAGTTGCCAGCGAGATCCATCGAAATACTCGCGAGCGCACTCAAACACTGCGGTTTTTGGAGCAACATCAAGCATTGGTTGCACTGTCGCCTCAATTGTTAGCACTACAGGCTCAACTTGCTTTGGAACTTGAACGCCTTGAGTTTGCAGAAAAGCTGATTTTGAATGCGCGTGTTCGCTTTCCTGATTTTGAACCGCTGCTGCTGCTGGACTCACGGATTCAACAACGCCTCTATGGCGCAGAATATGCTGCAAGCATGCTGCAGCAACCCGAAGTTGAGCAATCTGCCAGAGTAGTGTTGCGACTTGCACTGCTAGCCATAGAGCAACAGAACTTCGCTCAAGCAAAGCAGTTGGCCACGCAACTGGTTGAACTTGAGCCTACCGCCAACAATCTCCATTTAATGGCAGGTATTTCATTAAAATCGGGTGACTTGGCCACTGCGGAAGCGGTTCTGAACCAAATTTTTGAAGACGAACCAAAGCACTTCCTTGCACAGCTTGCGCAGGCAAATATCTATTTGCAGACTGGTCAATGGGCCCTGGCAGAAGAAACATTGGTAGATTTGCTCGCACGCCAACCTAGGCACATGCAGGTCACCACCTTGTTGGCCAGTGCTGAATTTCAATTAGGGAAGCCCCAACAAGCTGAAAAGCGTTTAACAGAATTATTAAACCGTCAGTATTATCGCCCAAGTCTTGAGCTACTCGTTCAGTACTACATCAGCGTCAATCAACTGGATGCCGCCTTAGCCATTATTCAGCGCGCTTTGCGCCAGGAGTTTATGGAACCGCAATTACTGCTGCTCCAGGCACGGGTCTATGCCATGAACAACGACTTTGAGCGCGCACGAAGAACCTTAGGGCTCATTGCCAACCAACCTTCCTTAACTGCAGACATCCGCTTTCAACTGGCACAAAGCTATCTCATCGTCAATGATACCGATCTGGCAGCAACATCGCTGCAAGCGCTGGTGCAGGAATACCCAGAGGAACTGCTTTATCGACTTGAATACGTTCAATTGCTGTTAAATACAAGCGACCTAGCCGAAGCGAATAAGCAATTAGAGCGCTTAATGGCAATGTATCCGTCAGAGCCCAATACTTACTTACTCAATGCAGAGTTTCAACGTATCCAAGGCAACATGGCTGAATCGGTGACCTTTTTTAACAAGTCCATTGCACTGGATCCTTTCTTCCAACGCGCATGGGCTGGTTTTTATGAAATAAGCCGAGAGCCAATCTATCGTGATGCCTTCAGCAATAAGGCGACTGAATACTTGTCCATGCACACAGATTTTCATTGGCTGCGTCGCTTGCTGGCAGAGCACTCGATGAACCACCAGCTTTATGCTGATGCCCAGGTACACTACATAGAACTGTTAGCCAACCAAGTGTTTAGCGATGATGCAATGCTGTTGAACAACCTTGCGATCACTTTACTGGAGCAAGATGCCTCCGCTGCACTGGTGCATGCTACGGAAGCAGTAAGGCTCACCCCGAATCACGCAAAACGTCTGACAACCTTGGCTCGGGCATTGATCAACACCAATCAGCACGAAGGTGCCTTATCGCGCTTGCGTCAAGCGTACAGTCTGGATAGTTCCAGCGATGAAGTGCTGTACCTAACTGCGGTTTGCTTAACGCATCTTAACAGGCCACAGGAAGCTAAGTCTTTGTTGAATCAATTAATTGCACGAAATGGCAGCATTCACTATACGGAAAAAGCAACCAGGCTACTTAGCACGCTGTAGTATGCGATAAGCAGAAAAAGGCGGTCTTCCCAAACTAAAAACCGCCTAGCTACTGTTGTTATTTTGACAACTTACTTGATGACTCTCAGGTGCGATTGCTTTTTACTTTCTTTTTTCGGCAGATTTTCAGTTGGAGTAGGTTCTGTAGGGTCCTCATGCGTGAAGTCATCATCTTCATCGAGCGTAAAGACGGTACCAGCACCATTTTCCTTAGCGTAAATTGCCAGCACGGCTCTCACCGGTACGTGCAACGCAAAGGGGTGACCGCCAAAGCGGGCGCTGCAACTGATCACCTCATTGCCCATTTGCATTTGCGCAACAGCGGACGGTGCCAGATTCAGCACGATTTGACCATTCTGCACAAACTGCTGCGGTACCCGGGTCTCCGGGTATTCAGCATCCACGACCAGGTAAGGCGTGCAGTCGTTGTCCACTATCCACTCGTAAAAAGCGCGCAGCAGGTAGGGTCGGTTCGGTGTCATTTCAGACTCCTTTAGCGCGCCGGTACTCGCGCTCAGCATCCGTCAAAGACGCCAGAAACGAATCGCGATCAAACAGCCGTCCCATGTAGTTCAGCAAGGTTTTACTGCCAGGGCCGGATAGCTCAATGCCAAGCTTGGGCAAACGCCACAGCAACGCCGCCATGTAGCAGTCAACCAAGCCAAACTCTTCACTCATAAAGAATGGGGCTTCATCAAACAGCGGGGCAACGGCCAGCAAACCTTCCGTCAAATCCTGACGGGCTTGTTCGGCATCCTCAGCATGGTTCAGGATCTTTTCGGCCAGTGCGTACCAGTCTTTTTCAATCCGGTACATCATCAAGCGAGCCTGACCACGGGCAACCGGGTACACCGGCATCAAGGGTGGGTGTGGAAAGCGTTCATCCAGGTACTCAATGATGATCTGAGCCTGGTAAAGCGACAGTTCCCGATCCAGCAGGGTTGGCAGACTGCCATAAGGATTCACTTCATACAGCTCCTCAGGCAGGTTATCCTGAGTGACCTGGAGAATATCAACACTGACGCCTTTCTCTGCCAGTACGATGCGTACCTGATGACTGTACATGTCATCAGCAGCAGAAAACAGTGTCATCACAGGGCGTTTGTTGGCTGAAATCGCCATGCATTCCTCCGGTTTACAATAAACAGCAAAGGGGCCATCAGGCCCCTGTTATCAAAATAGAATCCGAATCAGATGCTTACTTAACATCTTTCCAGTATTCTTTCTTCAGCAGGTAAGCGAGTACAAAGAAGATGGCCAGGAAGATTAATACCTTCACACCCAGGCGCTCAGACTCCAGCCGATAAGGCTCTCCGGCATACACCAGATAGTTCACCAGATCGGCTACAGCACGGTTGTATTCTTCTTCGCTTAACTCGCCTGAGCCATCGGTGCGAATGCCAACATAGACTTCGGTTGGCTGACCATCGACCAGCCGTGTCTCATAGGCCTTGTAGGGCACACCTTGCAATTCCTGCAACACATGCGGCATACCTACCATCGGGAAAACATCGTTGTCGACCCCGAATGGACGGCTGTCATCCTTGTAGAAGGACTTCAGGAAGGTGTAGATCCAGTTCGGACCACGCACCCGGGCCACGTTGGTCAAGTCTGGGATGGCATCACCAAACCATTCGGCCGCATCGGCAGGATCCATCGCATTGGTGATGTGATCCCCGACCCGCTCGCCGGTGAACATCAGGTATTCCATACCCAGCTCTTCCGGGATATCCAGATCGCGGAAGCTGCGAGCATAGCGTTGGTATTGCATCTGGTGACAAGCCAGGCAGTAGTTCTGGAACAGCTTAAAGCCACGCTGCAACGACTCGGTATCCCGGATATCCACCGGAGCGCGCTCCAGTGGGATATTGGGGCCGGCCGCCAAAGCAACTGTCGAGGCCAACAAAGCCGCTGCTGCGATTATATGTTTCAACATCAGGTCAACCTCTCAGGCAATGGCTTGGTTTTTTCATTCTTGCTGTAGAACCACAACAGGATAAAGAAACCGAAGTAGGTGAATGAGAACAGCTGAGACAAAATTGTGTACAGCGGTGTTGCTGGCAGTACACCCAGGATCCCCAGCGCAACAAAGCTAACACAGAAGTTCACCAAATTCAGCTTGTGCAGGCCACAGCGGTAGCGGACAGAGCGCACCTTGCCGCGGTCGATCCATGGCAACAATGCCAGGGCCAGGATGGCCAGGAACATCGCCACAGCACCAAACAATGGATTCGGAACCGCGCGCAGAATGGCGTAGAAAGGCGTGAAGTACCAAACTGGTGCAATGTGCTCCGGAGTCTTCATCGGGTTCGCTGCTTCAAAGTTTGGTGGCTCCAGGAAGTAGCCGCCGCCTTCAGGCATAAAGAAGATCACGTAGGCGAACAAGAACAGGAAGCCTGCCAGCCCCACCAGGTCTTTCACCGTGTAGTAAGGGTGGAATGGAATGGAGTCAATAATGACTTTCTTACCACCTTTGGTGAAGTTGTCGTGGAACTCAAACTTACTGACGGCTTCTTCCGGTACAGTGCCGTCGTTATCGCGTTTGGTATCAATACCATCCGGGTTGTTCGAGCCCACTTCATGCAGAGCCATGATGTGCAGGAACACCAAAATCACCAGCACCAGCGGCAACGCAATGACGTGCAGTGCAAAGAAGCGGTTTAAGGTGGCACCGGAAATAACGTAATCACCGCGGATCCAAAGCGTTAAGTCATCACCTATCACCGGGATAACCCCAAAGATGGAGATAATGACCTGGGCACCCCAAAATGACATCTGGCCCCATGGCAGCATGTAGCCCATAAAGGCTTCAGCCATCAACACCAGGTAAATCAACATGCCGAAAATCCACAGCAATTCCCGTGGTTTTTGGTAGGAGCCATACATCATGCCGCGCAGCATGTGCAGATAAACCACCACAAAAAACGCCGAGGCGCCGGTGGAGTGCATGTAGCGCAACAACCAACCGTACTCAACATCGCGCATGATGTACTCGATGGAGCGGAAAGCACCTTCAGCAGAAGGTTCGTAATTCATCGTCAGCCAGATACCCGTCAGGATCTGGTTGACCAGCACGACGATGGCCAAAGAGCCAAAGAAGTACCAGAAGTTAAAGTTTTTTGGCGCCGGATACTGCGTCATGTGGATTTTCATTTTTTCCACAACAGGCAGACGGTACTCAATCCAGTTCATCAGGTTTTTCATCAGGCCGTCTCCTCGTCTTCACCGACCAAAATGGTGAACTCATCCGTGAACATGTACGGCGGAACCTCAAGGTTGGTGGGGGCAGGTACGTTTTGAAAGACCCGGCCGGCAATATCAAAGCGCGAGCCATGGCAAGGACAGAAGAAGCCAGAGCGAACACCTTCCGCCTGAGACGCAAATTCATTCGGCATGTAGGTTGGCGAGCAACCGAAGTGGGTGCAGATCCCTACTGCAACAAAAAATTCAGGCCGAACAGATCGATGACGGTTCTGAGCGTAGTGCGGTTGTTGTGGCTCACGCGACTCAGGATCACGCAGGCGGTTTTCATGATTCGGCAGGGAATCAACCATTTCCTGGGTACGTTTTACAATCCAGACTGGTTTTCCACGCCACTCTACCCGTATCAGCTGTCCTTCTTCCATTTTGCTGACATCTGCACTGACTGCAGCGCCAGCCTGGCGAGCCCGTTCACTCGGACTCCAGGACGCAATAAAGGGAACAGCGGCTCCAATGGCTCCTACCCCGCCCACGACCGATGTTGCAATGGTCAGGAAGCGGCGTCGGCCATGATCGACAGGCGCGTTGCTCATCCACTCATCTCCACATTAACGCTTAAAAACGACGTACTTTAAGCGGCTGTATGCCAGCAATTATTATAAATGAATAAATAACGACGATCATAATGAAAAGCCACGCTTTACACAAGGATTAACCGCCGCTGAATCGCAATAAAAAACCCGACACAAGGTCGGGTTTGGAGGTGTAAATACAGCTTAACGCTTGGAGTACTGTGGACGCTTACGTGCTTTACGCAGACCCACTTTCTTCCGTTCAACCTGACGAGCATCACGGGTCACAAAGCCTGCTTTACGCAGCTCTGGACGCAATGTTTCGTCAAATTCCATCAAAGCACGGGTAATGCCGTGACGGATAGCGCCGGCTTGACCGCTGATACCACCACCTTTAACGGTGATGTGCATGTCAAATTTGCCAACCATATCAACCAGCTCCAGTGGCTGCATCACCACCATGCGGGCAGTTTCACGACCAAAGTACTCGTTCAGCGAGCGCTTGTTGATCACGATGTTGCCTGAGCCGGCTTTTAAAAATACACGGGCCGTTGAGCTTTTACGACGACCAGTTCCATAGTATTGATTCTGTGCCATGGGATGCTCCGATTAGATGTCTAAAACTTGCGGTTGCTGAGCAGCATGCTGATGCTCGGCGCCGGCATACACTTTTAACTTACGGAACATAGCACGACCCAATGGGCCTTTTGGCAACATGCCTTTGATGGCTTTTTCCAGCACCATCTCAGGTTTTTTTGCCAGCAGCTTTTCAAAGTTAATTTCTTTGATGCCGCCTGGGAAACCACTGTGCGAGTAGTACATTTTGTCTTTGGCTTTGTTGCCAGTAACCACCACTTTGTCCGCATTGACTACGATGATGTAATCGCCGGTATCCACGTGTGGCGTGTACTCAGGCTTGTGTTTGCCACGCAAACGGGCAGCGATTTCAGTTGAGATACGTCCCAGCGTCTTACCAGCCGCATCAACAACATACCAGTCGCGTTGTACGCTTTCTGGCTTAGCAGTAAAAGTTTTCATTGAAATAGTCCAAAACTTACATAGTTACACCTGATACCCGCAGGGCTATTGCGCAGTATCGTGACCGTACCCCTTCGAGTACAAGTACTGCCTGGCTAAAGGGCAGTAAGGCTGTAACGTAGGCCGGGCGCGGATTATAATGCATC
>SKGJ01000082.1 GCA_007117525.1 Alkalimonas sp. | reverse complement strand
TGGCTAAAAATCTTATCGTCTGGCTGGTGATCGCCGTCGTTTTGATGTCGATCTTCAACAGCTTTGGCCCCAGTGATGGCTCTGACCGCATGGTCAGCTACGACCAGTTTTTAAAACAGGTCGAGCAGCGCCAGATCCGTGAAGTGCAGATTGAGCGCTCTGGCGTGATTCGGGGACAAAATCGCAGCGGCGATCGTTTTGAAACCGTGATCCCCGGCGGTTACGATGGCAAGCTAATTGACGATCTGTACAAGCACGATGTGCGCATTGTCGGCAAGCCACCGGAAGAAGGCAGCTTGCTGGGTACCATTTTTATTTCCTGGTTCCCGATGCTGCTGTTGATTGGCGTCTGGATCTTCTTTATGCGGCAGATGCAAGGCGGCGGTGGCAAAGGCGCGATGTCCTTTGGCAAGAGTAAAGCTAAGCTGATGGGCGAAGATCAGATCAAAACCACCTTCAAAGACGTAGCCGGTTGCGACGAAGCCAAAGAAGAAGTCACCGAGCTGGTTGATTACCTGCGTGATCCCAGTCGCTTCCAGAAGCTTGGCGGCAAAATTCCAACCGGTATTTTGATGGTGGGACCTCCAGGCACGGGTAAAACCTTGCTGGCCAAAGCCATTGCCGGTGAAGCCAAGGTGCCTTTCTTTACCATTTCAGGCTCTGATTTCGTCGAAATGTTTGTCGGTGTCGGTGCTTCCCGGGTGCGCGATATGTTCGACCAAGCGAAAAAAGCCGCGCCTTGCATCATCTTCATTGATGAAATTGATGCGGTAGGGCGTCAGCGTGGTGCAGGCCTGGGTGGTGGTCACGATGAGCGTGAGCAAACACTGAACCAAATGCTGGTCGAAATGGATGGTTTTGATGGCAATGAAGGCATCATTGTCATTGCCGCCACCAACCGACCGGACGTGCTGGACCCTGCATTGTTGCGTCCGGGCCGCTTTGACCGTCAGGTCGTGGTGGGCTTGCCGGATGTGAAGGGCCGTGAACAAATTCTGAAAGTCCACATGCGCAAAGTACCGCTGGGTGACGATGTCGATGCATCGGTGATTGCCCGTGGCACGCCAGGCTTCTCCGGGGCCGATCTGGCCAACCTGGTGAATGAAGCCGCGCTGTTTGCAGCGCGTGGTAATCGCCGCACTGTGAGCATGGACGAGTTTGAAAAAGCCAAAGACAAGATCATGATGGGCGCCGAACGTCGCTCCATGGTGATGACGGAAAAAGACAAAGAGATGACAGCTTATCACGAAGCGGGTCATGCCATTGTCGGCCGTCTGGTACCGGAACACGATCCGGTCTACAAGGTCAGTATTATTCCACGTGGTCGGGCGCTGGGGGTCACCATGTACCTGCCAGAGCGGGATCGGGTCAGCTACAGCAAGCAACAGCTGGAAAGCATGATCAGCTCTTTGTTTGGCGGCCGGATTGCAGAAGACGTGATTTATGGCTCCGAAATGGTCACGACCGGAGCCTCCAATGACATTGAGCGTGCGACCGATTTGGCACGTAAAATGGTCACCCAATGGGGCTTCTCCGAAAAGTTGGGGCCTTTGCTGTACGCCGAAGAAGATGGTGAAGTCTTCCTGGGACGTTCCGTTGCCAAGAACAAGCACATGTCGGAAGAGACCGTCAAAACCATCGACGCTGAAATCCGTAGTTTTATCGACCGCAACTACGAGCGTGCCTACAATCTGATTAAAGAGAATATGGATATTCTGCACTCGATGAAAGATGCACTGATGAAGTACGAAACCATCGATGCCCGCCAGATTGACGACTTAATGGAGCGGCGCCCTGTGCGTGACCCGGAGAACTGGGAGCCGCGTGATAAGGGCGACAAAGGCAGCTCCGACGACGACAAGGACGAAAAGGCAGCCGTAGCTCCCAATGCCGAACCATCGGAAGGGAAGATGCACTAAGCCTGTCCAGCACCATCAAAAAACCCGGCTTGCCGGGTTTTTTCTTACCGCCAGAGAATTGCTGATGAAATTACAGTTACCCCGCCAGCGTCAGTTGGACTTAACTCATCCCCAGGTGATGGGGATCCTTAATGTCACGCCGGATTCCTTTTCCGACGGTGGTCATTTTACTCAATTGGATGCAGCGCTACGCCAGGCTGAGCAGATGCTGCAGCAGGGGGCTGCTGTGCTCGATATCGGCGGTGAGTCGACCCGCCCGGGCTCAGAGCCTGTTTCGCTGCAGCAAGAGCTGGATCGGGTGATGCCGGTGATTGAGGCCATTCGTCAGCGCTTCGATGCAGTCATCTCCATTGATACCAGCAAAGCCGATGTCATGTCAGCGGCCGTTCAGGCTGGAGCGGATATGATCAACGATGTGTACGCACTGCGGGCGGAAGGTGCCTTGCAGGCGGCAGCGAAGGCAAAGGTGCCGGTCTGCCTGATGCATATGCTGGGTGAGCCGAAAACCATGCAGCAGGCGCCTGAGTATGACGATGTGACCCGTGAGGTGCTGAGCTTTATGCAGCAGCGCATTGCTGCCTGTGTGGATGCCGGGATCCCACAAAGCCAATTGCTGCTGGATCCTGGCTTTGGTTTTGGCAAAACACTGGTACAAAATTATCAATTGTTGCAGCAGCTGGAGCACTGGCTACCGCTTGGTTTGCCTTTGCTGGTTGGGATGTCCCGTAAGTCGATGATTGGCAATTTACTGAATCAGCCGGTCTCGGAGCGATTGGCAGGCAGTCTGGCCTGTGCCACAATAGCCGCCATTAAAGGAGCCCGTATCATTCGGGTGCACGACGTCAAAGCGACGGTGGATGCCATGGCGGTGGTCAGGGCAAGCCTGCATGGAGTAACTGCATGAGTAGAAAATATTTTGGCACCGATGGGGTGCGTGGCAAGGTTGGCGAGTTTCCAATCACCCCCGAATTTGCGATGAAGTTGGGTTGGGCCGCAGGCCGGGTGCTGTCAAAAAGTGGTACCCGTAAAGTCTTGATTGGTAAAGACACCCGGATTTCTGGTTACTTACTGGAAACGGCGCTTGAAGCTGGACTGGTGGCTGCCGGTATTGATGTGCGTTTACTTGGCCCCATGCCTACCCCTGCCGTGGCTTATTTAACCCGAACCTTTCGGGCCGAAGCCGGCATTGTGATCAGCGCTTCGCACAACCCCTATTACGACAATGGCATCAAATTTTTCTCAGCCGATGGCACCAAACTGCCGGATGAGGTGGAGCTTGCCATCGAAAACGAGCTGGAACAGCCGATGGTCTGTGTCTCTTCGGAGCAACTGGGCAAAGCGGTGCGGGTGGATGATGCGGCCGGTCGATACATTGAGTTTTGCAAAAGCCACTTGCCGAACCATATGTCGTTAAAAGGTTTTCGGTTGGTATTGGACTGTGCCCATGGCGCGACCTACCACATCGCGCCCAATGTTTTTCGCGAACTTGGCGCCGAGGTTACCGTGATTGGTGCCAGTCCGGATGGCCTGAATATCAATGCTGAATGCGGTGCGACCCACACGCAGGCCTTGCAGCAAAAGGTGGTGGAGTCCGGAGCTGATCTGGGCATTGCCTACGACGGCGATGGCGACCGGGTGATGATGGTTGACCAATCCGGTCGGGTGATTGATGGCGATGAAATTGTTTACATGATTGCCCGGGCTGCGCAGAAACAGAATCGTTTGCACGGTGGTGTGGTCGGCACCCAAATGAGCAATATGGGACTGGAGCTGGCCCTGGCTGAACTGAATATCCCATTTGTGCGCAGCAAAGTCGGCGATCGCTATGTGATGGAGTTGTTGCGTGAGCACGACTGGCGGATTGGCGGTGAAAACTCAGGTCATGTGCTGAACCTGGATCATACCTGCACCGGCGATGGCATCATCGCCTCATTGCAGGTACTGACGGCAATGATTCAGGAGCAGCTGAGTCTGGCCGAGTTAAGTCAGGGCATGAGCAAGTTGCCACAGGTGCTGGTCAATGTGAAGTTTGAAAAAGGCACCGCACCGCTGGATAAGCAAAACGTCAAGCAGGCCATTGCCGATGTCGAGGAAAAATTGGCGGGCAAAGGCCGGGTGCTGATTCGGAAATCCGGTACTGAACCTTTGATTCGGGTGATGGTGGAAGGCGAAGTCCGCTCCGAGGTCGAGCACTATGCTCAGACCATCGCCGATGCGGTTAAAATCGCCAGTTAACACTGAATGAATGCCGTAAACTTGAGATAGCCGGAGCCATTCGGTACTATCGTCCGGCTGCTACAACAAGGAATCAAGATGACAATGCGAAAGCCACTGGTTGCCGCCAATTGGAAAATGAATGGCAATGCTGCACTGGCGCAGGATATGTTGCAGACTTTAGCCGGCCACGCCTTACCAGAGCTTGATGTGCTGATTTGCCCGCCTGCGACCTTGTTGCAGCCATTGGCGCACAGCGCGCATTGCCTGCTCGGCGCGCAGAATCTGAGTCAGTACAGCGACGGTGCTTACACTGGGGAGTTAAGTGCGGCTTTATTGGCTGAAGCGGGTGTGCGCTATGTACTGGTGGGCCATTCCGAGCGTCGTACCTTGTTTGGCGAAAGCGATGCCGTGGTGCTGGCGAAGATGGAACAAGCCATCGCCCATGGACTGATCCCGGTGTTTTGTCTGGGTGAAAATCTGCAGCAACGACAGCAAGAAAAAACCAGCGAGGTGCTTGCGAAACAATTGGCTGCAGTGTATGCTTCGCATCCCGAATTCATTGGTAAATCGGTCGTTGCCTACGAGCCGGTTTGGGCCATTGGTACCGGAGAAGCCGCCAGTCCGGAGCAAGCGCAACAAGCGCATGCGTTTATCCGCAAACAGCTGGCGAATTACGATGCCGAGGCCGCTAATTCCGTCCGTATTTTGTACGGTGGCAGTGTCAAAGCCGCCAACGCGGAAGAACTTTTTAGTCAGGCCGATATCGACGGTGGTTTGGTCGGTGGTGCCAGTTTGAACGCGGACGAATTTCTGAAAATTTGCCAAAGTGCAAAGGGTTAACGAATTATGTTTGAAGTCTTTATGGTGTTGTATTTGCTGGTGGCCTTGTCGCTGATTGGCTTGATCTTGATCCAGCACGGCAAAGGTGCCGACATGGGCGCAGCTTTTGGCGCCGGAGCATCTTCTACTGTCTTTGGTTCGGCAGGTCAGGGTAACTTCCTCACCAAGACCACCACAGTGTTGGCGGTGGTATTCTTTGTGCTGAGCATTGTGTTGGGCCGTTACACTGCGGGTCAAAGCAGTCAGGTTGACTCTTGGCAAGATCTGTCGGTGCCCATGTCTGAATCTGTTCCAGCGCAGCCAGAAGAAAACGAAATTCCGTTCGGAAATTAATTCGAACAACTCAGCCGAGGTGGTGAAATTGGTAGACACGCTATCTTGAGGGGGTAGTGTCTTCGGACGTGCGGGTTCAAGTCCCGCTCTCGGCACCAAACATCAGGCAACAGCCGGCATAAATCGTCTAAGCTGTTGCGGTACTAAGCTCGCAACTATATAATAGTTGGCAATTACGGACGCGGGATGGAGCAGCCTGGTAGCTCGTCGGGCTCATAACCCGAAGGTCGTCGGTTCAAATCCGGCTCCCGCAACCAATTTAATGGTATCCATGGTTATACTGAATCGCCCTCGGGCTCCTCTTTATAACCACGGGGCGAAGGTCGAAATCCGGCTCCCGCAACCAATTTCGTTGAGTTTAAAATTTAACTATTTCAAACTTAACTAGTTCACAGTCACCGAACTGTGGAGCGATCGTCAGTAGTGATGCTCGCCACGATTAATTCAGCATTGATTTTGGCGATAAATCAGTGCTTTCGGATACTAAATTCGCCCCGCTTGTTCGGGGCGTTTTTATATCTGCAAACTAAGTTTGTAGAATGGGCGTTGCGCCCATTTTTTGTTTAATCCCTGTAGCTGGCACGCATTCACTGTGCCGGTGGCTCTGGAGGTTTTCTTGGCGAAACAGGAACAACAGTTAACAGCCCTGTTGACACCCACAGTGGCGGCCGCTGGGTTTGAGTTGCTGGGCATCGAATTTATTCGTGCCGGCAAGCATTCGACGGTACGGCTTTATATTGATCATCCGGAAGGGGTGACCGTCGATCACTGTGCTGTGGTCAGCCGTGAGGTCAGTGCCATTTTGGACGTGGAAGACCCCATCGCGCACGAGTACGTGCTGGAAGTCTCGTCGCCAGGTCTGGATCGGCCTTTGTTTACGCCCGAGCATTTTGCCAAAGCCGTAGGCAGCAAGGTGGAGCTAAAGCTGGCGATTCCACAAGATGGCCGCCGCAAATTCAAGGGCATGTTGTTGGCGATTGAAGACGATATGCTGGTAGTAGAAATCGATGGCAAGCAATTCCGTTTGCTGATGGATAATGTTGAAAAGGCAAATATTGTACCTGTGTTTTGACAACAGACAGGTCCAACAGAGGCAGCAAGAAAATGGCAAAAGAAATTTTATTGGTTGTTGATGCGGTTTCAAATGAAAAGTCCGTGCCGAGAGAGAAAATTTTCGAAGCGCTGGAGTACGCATTGGCAGCTGCCACCAAAAAGAAAAACGAAGGCGACATTGAAGTTCGGGTCAGCATTGATCGCAAGACAGGCTCTTTTGATACCTTCCGTCGCTGGGAAGTGGTGCCAGATGACCAGCCGATTGAGCACCCTTATCGTGAAATCACGCTTTCGGCTGCTCAGTACGAGCAACCTGAGCTACAGGTTGGCGATTTTGTTGAAGAGCAAATCGAGTCCATCGTCTTTGATCGCATCACCACTCAGATGGCCAAGCAAGTCATTGTGCAAAAAGTCCGCGAAGCCGAGCGCTCGCAAGTGGTGGAAGCCTATCTGGATCAAGTGGGTGAGTTGGTCACCGGTGTGGTGAAAAAAGCCAACCGTGAGAACATCATTGTCGACTTAGGCAACAATGCCGAAGCCTTACTGACGCGTGAACACATGTTGCCGCGGGAAACCTTCCGTACCGGCGATCGCATCCGTGCCTTGTTGTACGAAGTAAAGCCGGAGGCCCGTGGTGCTCAGTTGTTTTTAAGCCGCACCCGTCCGGAAATGCTGATTGAGCTATTCCGCATCGAAGTGCCGGAAATTGGTGAAGAGATGATCGAGCTGCGCGGTGCCGCACGCGATCCTGGTTCACGCGCCAAAATTGCCGTCAAAACCAACGATCGTCGGATCGACCCGGTCGGTGCCTGTGTTGGTATGCGTGGTTCACGGGTGCAAGCCGTTTCCGGTGAACTGGGTGGCGAGCGGGTAGACATCGTGTTGTACGACGACAACGATGCTCAGTTTGTAATCAATGCCATGGCCCCGGCCGAAGTGGCTTCCATCGTGGTGGACGAAGACGCCCACTCGATGGACATTGCGGTCGAAGAAGGCAACCTGGCAATGGCCATTGGCCGTAACGGTCAGAACATTCGTCTGGCCAGTCAACTGACTGGTTGGGAGCTGAATGTGATGACGGTTGAAGACATGCAGAAGAAGCATCAGGAAGAAGCCAGCAAAGTCATTGATTTGTTCACCAGCACGCTGGAAGTGGACGAAGACTTTGCCTCAGTCCTGGTGGATGAGGGCTTTTCGACCCTGGAAGAAATTGCTTATGTCCCGGTTTCTGAGCTGTTGTCGATTGATGGCTTCGATGAAGACATCGTCGAAGAGCTGCGCAGCCGTGCTAAGGCTTACCTGACTACGCAGGCGCTGGCATCAGAAGAGTCACTGGAAGGTGCCAAGCCTTCGGAAGAGTTACTGGCACTGGAAGGTCTGGATACCCACACTGCTTATGTATTGGCCAGTAAAGGGGTCGTCACTCTGGACGATCTGGCAGAGCAAGGCGTTGATGACTTGCTGGATTTAACCGATATCAAAGAAGATCAGGCTGCGGCGCTGATCATGGCTGCCAGAAACATTGTCTGGTTCAGCGAAGAGAATTAATGGATCAACGGAGGTAACAACCTATATGGCAGAAGTCACCATAGAAAAGCTCGCCACAGATGTGAACACAACTGTTGATCGCTTAGTGCAACAATTTGCCGATGCCGGCATTAGCAAAACAGCCGGCTCGATGGTCACCGAAGACGAGAAGCGCACCTTATTGCAGCACCTGAGTCGTCAGCACGGTGCCGAGGCTGCGACACCGTCCAAGCTGACCTTAAAGCGTAAAGAAAAAACCACCCTGAGCGTGCCAGGTGGTGCTGGGCGTAACCGTGAAGTCACGGTAGAAGTGCGCAAGCAAAAAACCTACATCAAAAAGCCGATGTTGGACGAAGCGACCTTAAAGGCGCAGGAAGAAGCCCGCCTGGCTGAAGAAAAAGCCAAAGCGGAAGCCGAACGTGCCGAGCGCGAGCGTCAGGAAGCACAGCGTAAAGCGAAAGCTGAAGCCGAGCGTCGTGCCAAAGAAGAAGCTGAGCGTAAAGCTGCCGAAGCCAAGCGTCGTGAAGAGCAGAAAAAAGACGATCCGGAAGAAGCGGCCCGTCGTGCTGCCCGCGAAGAAGCGCGCAAAGAGGCCGATCGTTTGAAGCAGCAGCAAGAAGCCGAAGCGCTGCGTAAGCTGGAAGAAGAGGCCCGCAAACAGGCGGAAGAAGCCAAGCGTCTGGCGGAAGAAAACCGCGAGCGCTGGGAGCAGGAAGAAAAAGCCAAAGGCGCTGAGGAAGGCGATTATCACCTGACCAGCAATGAATTTGCTAAGCAAGCCGAAGATGAAGTCGACGCCCGCGAAGAGCGTGCTGGTCGACGTGGCACGCCGGCGAAAAAAGCCACTGCTGCCAAAGGCAAAAAGAAAGATGATCGCAACGATCGTGAAGCTT
>SKGJ01000279.1 GCA_007117525.1 Alkalimonas sp. | reverse complement strand
CCCTTTTCATGCCGCCTTTGAGCAAGCCATTCGCGCGGCTTATCTGCAACTGCATCCCGATGAGCAGCAAGACATCTCTTTTGCCGTGCGCTCCTCTGCCACCGCCGAAGACATGCCGGACGCATCCTTTGCCGGTCAGCAAGAAACCTTTTTGAATGTCCGTGGCTACGATGCTGTCATTGTTGCCATTAAGCATGTCTTTGCTTCTTTGTTTAATGACAGAGCCATTTCGTATCGGGTGCATCAGGGCTACGATCACCGCGGCGTTGCCTTATCGGCTGGCGTGCAGCGGATGGTGCGCTCCGATTGTGCATCCTCTGGCGTTATGTTTACGCTGGATACCGAGTCTGGCTTTGACGATGTGGTCTTCATTACCTCGTCCTTCGGTCTGGGGGAGATGGTGGTGCAGGGCGCGGTCAACCCCGATGAGTTCTATGTGCACAAGCCAACGCTGTTGGCGGGCCGTCCAGCGGTGGTCAAGCGCAACCTCGGCAGCAAACTGGTGCAGATGGTGTACTCGAGCGAGCAAGGCCATGGCAAGCAGGTACTGGTTGAAGATGTACCGGCCGAGCAGCGCCGGCACTTTTCGTTGACCGATGCCGAAATCGAGCAACTGGCTCATCAGGCCATCATCATTGAGCAGCATTACCAACGGCCGATGGACATCGAATGGGCCAAAGATGGTGTCGATGGTCAGCTGTACATTGTGCAAGCGCGTCCGGAAACCGTGCGCAGTCGCGAAGACCAAACCCGGCTGGAGCGTTTTCAGTTGAATGAAAGCGGCCCCTTGTTGGTGGAAGGTCGGGCTATTGGTCAGCGCATTGGCTCGGGCGTTGCCCGGGTGCTGGCGGGCATCGAGCAGATGGATCAGATTCAGCCGGGCGATGTGCTGGTGACCGACATGACGGATCCGGATTGGGAGCCGATTATGAAACGGGCCTCAGCCATTGTCACCAACCGCGGTGGTCGCACCTGCCATGCCGCCATCATTGCCCGTGAGCTGGGCATTCCGGCTGTGGTCGGTTGCGGCGATGCCACCGATAAAATTGCCGATGGCGCCGAAGTGACCGTCTCCTGTGCCGAGGGCGACACCGGCTTTGTGTATCAGGGCTTGCTGGATTTTAAACGGGTGCAAACCAGCGTCGACAGCATGCCGGATTTGGCGATGAAGGTGATGATGAATGTTGGCAACCCGGAGCGGGCCTTTGCCTTTTCCAGGCTGCCCAATGCCGGTGTCGGCCTGGCCCGGTTGGAGTTTATTATCAACCGGATGATAGGGGTCCACCCCAAGGCCCTGATCAACTACCAGCAACAAGATGCCGACATCAAAGCCAGTATCGATCAGGTGATCGCCGGCTACAGCAGCCCGACCGAGTTCTACATTGCCAAGCTGACCGAAGGCATTGCGACCTTGGCCTGTGCCTTTGCGCCGGAAAAGGTCATTGTGCGGATGTCCGACTTTAAATCCAATGAGTACGCCAACTTAATTGGCGGACGCCGCTACGAACCGCACGAAGAAAACCCGATGATTGGTTTCCGTGGAGCGTCGCGCTACATTTCCGAGGATTTCCGCGATTGCTTTGCACTGGAAGTCGAAGCCCTGAAGCGGGTTCGCAACAGCATGGGCTTTACCAACATTGAGGTGATGATTCCTTTTGTTCGCACCTTAGAAGAAGCCAAGGCAGTGACAGAGCTGTTAGCCGCACACGGCCTGAAACGGGGCGACAATGGTCTGCGCTTGATCATGATGTGTGAATTGCCTTCCAATGCGTTGCTGGCGAAAGAGTTTTTGCAGTACTTTGATGGTTTTTCCATTGGCTCGAACGATTTAACTCAGTTGACCTTGGGGCTGGACAGAGACAGCGGCTTGATTGCCCATCTGTTTGATGAGCGCAACCCTGCTATTAAGCAGCTGTTGTCGATGGCGATCCGCGCCTGTAAAGCCGAGGGCAAGTACGTTGGCATTTGCGGTCAGGGGCCATCCGATCACGATGATTTTGCTGCCTGGTTGATGGAGGAGGGCATCGACAGTGTGTCCTTGAATCCGGATACCGTGGTGGAAACCTGGCTTTATCTGGCCGATAAGTACGGCAATTAAAGCTAAGTCTTCGTTTTCAGGGCGCTTTAGGCGCCCTGACTTTTGATGGAACTGGTACAAAGGTCGGTTCTGTGGCAGAGTAAGGCTCAGTACGACCCCGGCTGTTTGGTTTTTTGGTGCAGCCGGATCCATAACAATAATCACTGTTTTCAGGGGAATCTCATGGAAGCTTTCGTCAGCTCAGTCAATGGCGTCATTTGGAGTGATGCCTTGATTTATTTGTGTCTTGGGGCCGGGCTTTTTTACTCGGTCCTGACGCGCTTTGCTCAGGTCCGCCATTTTAAAGAAATGTGCAAGTTGCTCTTTAGTGGCAACGCCTCCTCCAAAGGGATCTCATCCTTTCAAGCTCTGGCGGTCTCGTTATCGGGGCGGGTCGGGGTTGGTAACATTGCCGGTGTCGCTGCCGCTATCGGTTTTGGTGGCCCGGGCGCCATTTTCTGGATGTGGGTGGTGGCCTTTTTAGGTGCCAGCACCGCCTATGCCGAATCAACGCTGGGTCAAATCTACAAAGTAGAGGAAGATGGCCAGTACCGCGGTGGTCCGGCCTATTATTTTGAGCGCTGTCTGGGCCAAAAATGGTTGGCGGTGCTGTTTGCACTTTCGGCCATCATTGCCTGCGGTGTTTTCTTGCCCGGTGTGCAGGCCAATGCGGTTGGCAACGCCTTCACACAGGTCTTTGGCGATGGCAACATGGTGGTGACCAGCTTTGGAGAAGTCGGCACCAATAAATTGGTTGCTCTGGCGGTTATTCTGATTGTATTGGCTTTCATCATCTTTGGTGGTATCAAGCGCATTGCCAACTTCACCCAAATCGTGGTGCCCTTTATGGCACTGGGCTACATTGTGATGGCCTTGATCATTGTGTTTTTAAACATGGACAAGGTGCCAGGCATTTTTGCTCTGATCATCAGCGATGCCTTTACGGCGCAGGCAGGCTTTGGCGCTGCCATCGGCTGGGGTGTGAAGCGGGGAATTTACTCCAATGAAGCCGGTCAGGGTACGGGCCCCCATGCAGCCTCTGCCGCCGAGGTGGACCACCCGGCACAGCAAGGTTTGGTGCAGGCCTTTTCGGTCTATGTCGATACCTTGTTCGTTTGTACCGCCACCGCCTTGATGATCTTGATTACCCAACAATACAATGTGGTCGGTGAGCTGACCGATGGCAGCTTTATTGTGCAGAACATTGATGCAGCAACAGAAATCGGTTCGCCTGCCTTTACCCAGATGGCGCTGTTCAGTGTCTTCGGCAACTTTGGTCAGGGCTTTGTCGGTGTGGCCTTGTTCTTCTTCGCCTTTACCACCATTCTGGCGTACTACTACATCGCAGAAACCAATGTTGCCTACCTGAACCGTTACTTTAAGTTCAACATCCCTCTGGTGCTGGTAAAAATTGTGATTATGGCGATGGTGTCCTACGGCATGGTCAATGCGGCAGGTTACATCTGGGACATTGGCGATATTGGCGTCGGTCTGATGGCCTGGATCAACATTGTCGGTATCCTGGCGATTTTCTTTGTCGCCAAACCGGCTATTTTGTGCCTGCGTGATTACGAGCAGCAGCAAAAAGCGGGTGGCGATATCACCTTCGATCCGGTCAAACTGGGTATTAAAAATGCGACCTTCTGGGAGCAACGACTGGCCAAACGTCAGCAAGCCGCTAAGAGCGCAACCGAACAGCCGGATGCGCAAACCAGCGAGTCCTGATAGCTGACAAGGACCCACAAAAAAGCCCCTGCAAATCAGGGGCTTTTTTTATAACCCATTGCTTTTTTGGTCGTGGTCCTAATCAACCCCAATAAAACCACCGGTTTGATGCGCCCACAGCTGCGCATAGATGCCGCCACTGGCAATCAACTCGGCGTGACTGCCTTGTTCAACAATCTTGCCGGCGTCCAACACAATCAAACGGTCCATGGCGGCAATGGTGGACAAGCGGTGGGCAATGGCAATGACGGTCTTACCATCCATAAGTTTGTTCAGACTGGCCTGAATGGCGGCTTCAACTTCGGAGTCCAGTGCCGAGGTGGCCTCGTCCAGAATCAGGATGGGTGCATTTTTCAGCAGCACCCGGGCAATGGCGATGCGCTGACGTTGGCCACCGGATAGCTTAACACCGCGCTCACCCACCTGGGCATCCAGCCCGACATTGCCCTTGGGATCGGTCAGTTCAGCAATAAAGTCCAATGCTTCGGCTTGCTCGGCCGCGCGCAGAATCTCCTGTTCGCTGGCATCGGGCTTGCCATAACTGATGTTGTCCCGCACCGAACGATGCAGCAAGGAGGTATCCTGAGTTACCATGGCGATCTGCTGCCGCAAACTGTCCTGCCGCAGCTGCCGGATATCCTGACCGTCGATGAGAATTTGGCCAGATTCCAGATCGTAAAAACGCAGCAACAGGTTGACCAGGGTGGACTTACCGGCACCGGAACGGCCAACCAGACCGACTTTTTCGCCCGGTGCTATCTTCAGGTCCAGTTGGTCCAGCACAGCTGGCCGGCTGCTGCTGTCGACGACTTTGTCGTAGTTAAAACTTACTTGTTTAAATTCAATGCTGCCGGCAGCAACGTTCAATTCTGCAGCATTCGGGCTGTCCTGCACCGATGCCGGCTGTGCCAGGGTAGCGACGCCATCGGCTACCGTACCGATGTTTTCAAACAAGCTGCTGACTTCCCACATGATCCATTGCGCCATGCCGTTTAACCGCAAAGCCAGACTAACGGCAATGGCGATGGCACCGACACTGATGGCACTTAAGCTCCACAGCCAGATTGACAAGGCCGCAATGCAAAATACCAACAGGTAGTTCAGGCTTTGCACCGAGACATTAAGCCAGGTAGCCAAGCGCATTTGTTGGTATACCGGCTTTAAAAAAATGGCCATGCTGTCTTTGGCGTAGCTTTCTTCACGCTGCGTGTGCGAAAACAACTTCACGGTGGCAATGTTGGTATAGCTGTCAACGATGCGGCCGGTCATTTCGGAGCGGGCATCCGCCTGGCGGCTGGCGACTTCTTTTAAGCGTGGGACAAAGTAAAACTGCAAACCAATGTAGCAAGCCAGCCAGACCAGCATCGGTAACATCAGTCGTGGATCGGAGGCGGCGACGAAATACAGCATGGCGCCAAAGTACACCAGCACATAGACCATCACATTCAGCAGTTTCATTACGGTTTCACGCACGGCCAGAGATGTTTGCATTACCTTGGTGGCAATGCGGCCGGCAAAATCATTCTGGTAAAAGCTCAGGCTTTGGCGCAGCAAATAGCGGTGCGATAGCCAGCGGATGGACATTGGATAATTGCCCAATAAGGTTTGATGCACCACCGCAGAATGCAAAAAAGCCAGCAGCGGCAGTAAAATGACAGTGACGGCTGCCATCCACAACAAGGTGCGCCCTTCATGCTGCAACAAAGTTTCGGGCTCTTGCCCCACCAGAAAGTCCACCAACTGCCCCATAAAACTAAACAGCATCACTTCCAGCACGGCGGTGACTGCCGACAGCAGCGCCATTACCAGTAAGGAGACTTCCATGCCCCGGGTGTAATGACGGCAGAAAGCCACCAGGCCTTTCGGCGGTTGCTGCGGCTCTTGCGGTGGAAAAGGGCGGGTCAGGCGTTCAAACCATCCAAGCATCGGGCTATTCTCTTACCAACTGGGCTGGCTATTTTAACGCAGTGGAGGATAAAAAGGGTCACTTTGTGCTAGTATAGCGCGGTTCGATTTTGTCTTGAGAGCTGACATGTCCCTGAAACTGGTTGCTTCTACCTTGTTACCGACTCCTTTTGCTGAATTTAAATTGCATGGCTTCGAAGCCCCGGATGGCAAAGAGCATGTGGCTTTGACGTTGGGCGATGTTAGCACTGACGAGCCGGTGTTGGCCCGGGTCCACTCCGAATGCCTGACTGGGGATGCACTATTCAGCCTGCGCTGCGATTGCGGACCGCAGTTGGAAGCTGCGATGCAAAAAATTGCCAAAGAGGGTCGCGGAGCCATTTTGTACCTGCGTCAGGAAGGACGCGGTATTGGCTTGATCAATAAAATTCGCGCCTATGCCGAGCAGGATAAAGGCCTGGATACCGTGGAAGCCAATGAAATTCTTGGTTTTTTGCCAGATATGCGCGAGTACGACATTGCGGTTGAAATGCTGCGCTTGCTGGGTATCGGCCAGTTGCGTTTGCTCACCAACAACCCGCGCAAATTGAAAGCGTTGCGCGAAGCCGGTGTCAATGTGTTAGAGCGGGTGCAACACCGGGTGAAAACCACGGCGCACAGCCATCGCTACCTGGCAACTAAGGCGGCCAAACTGGGCCATATGCCTTAAGAGCACCCGAAAGCCTTTCGGGTGTTAATAAAAGCCCGCAGTTGATGGTATACTGCGGGTCACCATCCGAACTGATAACGCTTGCATTATGATCCCAAATTTTGCTCCTGAAGCCGCACTGGATCCCAGTGTCCGCGCTTTTTGTCAGGCCTTGCGCACCGCTGGCTTTGCCGGCGATATCGAAACCAGCTATGGCAGTCGGCTGGCGGTTGCCACCGATAACAGCGTCTATCAAAGCTTGCCTCAGGCTGTCTTGTTGCCTAAGCACAGCGAGGATGTGGTGCTGTTGACCAGCCTGGCGCAAACCTCCAGCTTTCGTCATTTAAAGTTCAGCCCGCGCGGTGGTGGCACCGGCACCAATGGCCAATCCCTGACCGAGCATCTGGTGGTTGATTTGTCCCGCCATTTGCGCGCTATTTTGGAAATCAATGTTGAAGAGCGTTGGGTGCGGGTGCAAAGCGGCGTCATTAAAGATCAGCTTAATGCCTTTTTGAAGCCGTACGGCTTCTTTTTTGCGCCAGATTTATCCACATCGAACCGGGCCACCATTGGCGGCATGATCAACACCGATGCCTCCGGTCAGGGCTCTTTGGTCTACGGTAAAACCAGCGATCACACCCTGGCTCTGACCACGGTCTTGATGGACGGCTCTGTGCTGAAAACCAGCAAGGAGCCGGTGGCGGAAGCCGAGAAAAAGGCCAGCCTGGGTGGAACCATTGGTCAGATCTATCGTCAGGTGCTGGCCAGCTGCCGCGATTTTCGGCCGCAGATTTTGCAAACCTTTCCCCGTTTAAACCGCTTTCTAACCGGCTACGATCTGGAGCATGTGTTCAACGACGATCTGACCGAGTTTGATCTGTCACGCATTATTACCGGCTCTGAAGGCTCTTTGGGCTTTGTTACCGAAGCCAAACTGTCGATTACGCCGATAGCGCGCCACAAATGCCTGCTGAACATCAAGTACGACAGCTTTGAAAGCGCGCTGCGCAATGCCCCATTTTTGGTGGCAGCGCAAGCGACCTCGGTCGAAACGGTCGACAGTAAGGTGCTGGATCTGGCACGCAACGACATTATCTGGCAGCAGGTGGAAGAGCTCATCACCGATGTCCCCGGCAAAACCATGCTGGGGCTCAATATGGTGGAGTACAACAGCGAAGATCAGGCCGATATAGAGCAGAAAATTACCGCCTTGACCGAGCGGCTGGATGCTGCCATGGTCAAGGGCGAGCACGGAATTATCGGCTATCAGCTGACCTACGACACCACGGCCATTGGCCATATTTACGCCATGCGCAAAAAAGCGGTCGGTTTGCTTGGCAATACGCCAGGCAGCCAGAAGCCCATTGCCTTTGCCGAGGATACGGCGGTTCCGCCTGAAAAACTGGCCGACTTTATACTGGAATTTCGCCGGCTGCTCGATGCACTGGGCCTGCATTATGGCATGTTTGGTCATGTTGATGCCGGTGTTTTGCATGTACGGCCGGCTTTGGACCTGTGCGATCCTGAGCAGGAAAAACTCATGCGCAGCATCTCTGATCAGGTGGTGGCCCTAACCGCCAAATACGGCGGCTTGATGTGGGGTGAACATGGCAAAGGCTACCGCAGTGAATACGGGCCGGAATTTTTCGGCGAGACGCTTTTTAATGAGCTACGCAAAATAAAAGGGGCTTTTGATCCCAACAACAGAGTCAATCCCGGTAAAATTTGCACGCCGCTGCAAAGTCCCGACAGCCTGGTCAGTGTCGATGGCCCGAAACGGGCTTGGTTTGACCGGCAGATTCCAGTGGCGGTGAAGGAAAGTTTTGACAGCAGCCTCAACTGCAATGGCAATGGCTTGTGCTTTAATTTTGATGCCAACTCGCCGATGTGCCCGTCCAGCAAGGTCACCAAGGATCGTCGGCACAGCCCGAAAGGACGGGCCGGGCTGATGCGCGAATGGTTGCGGTTGGCCGAAGTGCAGGGGGTGGATATCCTGGCCACGGAGCAGCGTTTGCAGCAAGGGGCGGCTGGTGTCAACTTTTGGCAGCGACTCAAGAACAGCTGGGCCGCGAGGCAGGGGGAAGCCGACTTTTCGCACGAGGTGAAAGAAGCGATGGATGGCTGTCTGGCGTGCAAAGCCTGCGCCAGCCAGTGTCCTATCAATGTCGATGTGCCTTCGTTTCGTGCCCGCTTTTTGCAGTTGTACCATGGCCGCTACCTGCGACCGGCTAAAGACTACATTGTGGCCAACATCGAGCGGACGGCGCCCTGGCTGGCGAAAGCGCCAGCGCTGGTCAATTGGTTTTTACGTCGCAATTGGGTACAGCGCTCTTTAGCCGCCACCGTCGGTTATGTCGATACGCCGCTGTTGTCTGAGCCCAGCCTTGCCAACCGCTTGCAGCAGCGATATGCCTTTGACCTGAACCGTTTGCAGCAAGCAAGCGCTGATGAGCGTTCCCGCATGGTGCTGTTGGTGCAGGATCCATT
>SKGJ01000028.1 GCA_007117525.1 Alkalimonas sp. | reverse complement strand
TGGTGAAAACAGCCAGTATTGAGCTCAAGCGGCGCAACAAAACAGCAGTGTTGGTGACGGTGCACCCTGGCACCACGGATTCCGCGCTGTCAGCGCCTTTTCAGGAGCGGCTGCCTGCCAGGCAATTGCAAACGCCAGCCAGTACCGCAACACGACTGGCTGCTGTGGCCGAGGGACTTACGGCTGAGCAAAGCGGTTTGTTGCTGAACTGGGACGGCAGCGTGATTCCTTTTTAATACCATGAACAAAAAAGCCCGCGGTTTTTATCGCGGGCTTTTTGCTGCAACGAAGGCGGCTACTTGTCAGGTCCGGCAGCGGCTTCCAATGCTTCCAACTCTTTGGCCAGTCGTCTGGGCGAGCCGGTGTTGCGCGCCAACGCCGTGTACATCACTGGCACTACGTAAAGGGTCAGTAAGGTCGCGAGGGCAACGCCAGAGAATATCACGGTACCTATCACCATTCGGCTTTCTGAGCCAGGCCCCGAAGCCAGAATCAGCGGCAAGCTGCTCATGGCGGTGGTAAAGGCGGTCATGGTGATCGGGCGTAGACGCTGCACAGCAGCCCGTTTCACCGACTCTTCAAAGGCTACACCGGCATCACGCAGCTGATTGGCGAACTCCACAATCAAGATGCCATTCTTCGCTACCAGCCCTATCAGCATCACCAAGCCTATTTGGCTGTAGATATTCAGCGTCATGCCGGAGAAATAAAGCCCGGATAAAGCACCCACCAGCCCCAGTGGCACGGTGATCATGATCACCAAGGGGTGAATAAAGCTTTCAAACTGGGCTGCAAGGACCAGGTAGGTGATCAGCAGTGCCAATAAAAACACCATGAACGTCGCCCGACCACTTTCCTGATAGAGCAAGGACTCGCCTTTGTAATCAATGCCAACAAAATCATCGATTTCGGTTCGGACGATGTTTTCCAGGTAGGTCAGTGCTTCACCCAGGCTGTAACCGGGTGCCAGGTTGCCACTGATGGTGATGGCCCGCATCCGGTTGTAGCGGTTTAAGCTGGAGGCAGTCGCTTCTTCGCGCAAGGTCACCAGGTTATCCAGTGGAATCAGCTGGTTGGACGTTGTTGAACGAATAAAAACATTGCTGATGGTGGATGGCGAGCGGAAATCGTCGTCCCAGCCTTCCAGCAACACGTCGTATTCGCGACCACGGTCGAGGAAGGTGGTCACCCGGCGTCCGCCCAGCATGGCTTCCAGCGAGCGGCCAATGGCCCCAATGGAAACACCGAGATCAGCAGCACGCTCAACGTCAATGTCGACCAGAATTTGTGGTACCGTTTCCCGGTAATCGTGGTCCAACATTAATAAGTTTGGGTTTTCTGCCGCTTTTTCCAGCACAATATCGCGCCAGCGAGCCAACTCTTCGTAGGTATTGCCCTGCAGTACAAACTGAATAGGTCGGCCGCCGCCACCGCCGCCTCCCAGGCCACTGCGCATAAAGGTAAAGGCGCGAATGTCTGGCAGCTCATTGAGTTTCATACGGACTTCGTTCATTAGCTCCGCAGAGCGGCGGTGCTCATTGTGCCAGTTCTCAGAGCCGACAATCGCAATACCACCGTTGTTGCCCCAGCCGGGAACCCGGATCAGCAAGCGATTGAATTCACCACGCTCGTAGTAGGGCATCAGCACATCTTCGACCAGTTGCATGTTGCGGCTATTGCTGGTGTAGCTGGCACCCTCAGCACCATTCATACTGACAAAGAAAGTGCCCCTGTCTTCGCTTGGCGCCAGTTCTGAAGGCAATAAACGCAACAACAACAAACTTGAGAGCAGGCACAACGCCACCAGGCCGATGACCGGCCAGCGACTTTGGGTGACCGTGTCCAGCTGTTTGCGGTAACCGGCTTCCAGAGCCCGAAAGCCGACATGCAGCCAGTGCCCCAGTTTGCTTTCGCGTTTGCGGTGACTCAGGATTTTACTACACAGCATTGGCGATAGTGTCAAAGCGACAATGCTTGAAAATGCCACTGCCGCGGCAACGGCCAGGGCAAACTCAGTAAACAGGCGGCCAATTTGCCCTTCCATAAAGACCAGAGGCACGAACACGGAAATCAGCACCAGGGTGGTCGCAATCACAGCAAAGCCTACCTCCCGAGCCCCGCGGTAGGCGGCCAGCAGCGGAGGTTCACCTTGTTCAATCCGGCGATAAATGTTTTCCAATACCACAATGGAATCATCCACCACCAGACCAATCGCCAGCACCATGGCCAACAAGGTCAATAAATTAATGGAAAAACCAAGAGCATACAGCACGGTAACGGCAGAAATTAAGGCAACAGGTACCGTGATGGCAGGGATAAAGGTTGCCCGAACATTGCCTAGGAAGAGGTAAATCACCAGCACCACCATGCTCATGGCAATGGCCAGGGTGCGATACACTTCTTTGATTGACTCTGAAATAAAGAGCGATGAATCGTAACCAGGCTCGATGGTGGTGCCTGCAGGCAGGTTCTGTTTGATCCGTTCCATCTCAGCCCTTGCATTGCGCACCACTTCCAGCGTATTGGCGGTGGACTGTTTGACTATACCAATGCCAAGGACATTACGGCCATCGCTGCGAAACTCACTTTCCTCATCTTCAGAGGACAGCACCACATGCGCCACTTCACCCAGCCGGACCAGGTAGTTGTTGGCGCCACGTTTGACCACCAGGTTACGGAAATCTTGCTGGGTTAAAAAGGTGCGGGCGACCCGGACGGTGAAATCTCGATCAATCGACTTAATGTTACCTGCCGGTAATTCGACATTCTCGCTGCGCAATACATTCTCAATATCCTGAATAGTGACCTGACGGGCAGCCATCGCTTCCTGATCGAGCCAGATCCGCATGGCATAACGCCTGGCACCGCCAAGACGCAAATTGGCTACACCATCGACCACCGAAAAGCGCTCGACAATATGCCGGTCGGCGTAATCGGTCAGCTCCAGCGAGGTCATGGTTTCGCTGTTCAAAATAAACCACACCACCACATCGTCGTCGTCACTGGCTTTAAAAACCTCGGGTGGAAAAGCCTGATCAGGCAAATTATTCAAAGCTCTGGAAACCCGCTCCCGGACATCGTTGGCAGCGGCATCGATGTCCCGACTGATATTGAACTCAATGGTAATGTTGGAACGACCGTTGCGGCTGGTTGAGTTAATGTTGTTGATGCCCTCAACGCCACTGATCCTGTCTTCGAGCAGCTGGGTAATGCGTGACTCCACAATTTCAGCGGAAGCGCCGGGGTAAACGGTACTGATACTGACCACCGGGCGATCGATGCTGGGATACTCCCGTAATGGCAGCATGGTAAAACAGACGATGCCAAAGGTGAGCAATAGCAGGTTGACGACGGTTGCAAAAACCGGGCGTTTCACCGACAAATCTGATAACAGCATAGGTTACTCCGCCCGACGAATGGTGACGCCAGTGCGTACTTTTTGCACGCCCTCGACAATAATCTCATCGCCATCGGCAAGACCATCCAGGATTTCGGCCCAGCCCGGGATCCGTTCGCCCACCTGTACCTGAACCTGGGTGACTCTATCGTCTTCGCCGACTGTAAAAGCATACTGGCGGTTCTGCAGCGGCACCAAGGCATTTTCCGGCACCATCAATACATCTTGATTGGTCAAGGTAACCCGAACATCCAGCAGCATGCCGGGGCGCAGCCGCAGATCCTGATTATCAACCACACCATGCACCCGCACTGAACGAGTCACCGGATCAATGCGGGGGTCAATGGCTTTAATCTGACCTTCAAAAACTTCATTGCGAAAAGCGATGTTGCGAATGGCGACTGGCATGCCAACGGCAAGCTCAGCAATGAAGCGTTCAGGAACATTAAACTCAACCCGAAGCTGAGCAATATTATCCAGCGTAGTGATGATACTGCCACTGTTGACAAAGGCACCCTGGCTGACCGTGCGAAGACCAAGCACGCCATCAAAAGGGGCTCGAATGGTCATTTGCCGTAAGCGTGACTCGGCACTTTCCAATTGGGCCAGGGTGGTATTAACCCTGCTTTGCTGCTCATCGAGCATGGACTGTGCCGCAGCCTGGGTGGCTGCTAGGTTCTTCAGACGCTCTAACTGGCGCTGCTGCTCGGTTAATTGCGCTTGCAACTCCGCAACCCTTGCACGTTGCTCCACATCATTCAGGCGGGCAATCACGTCACCTGCTTGCACACTTTGACCTTCAATCACATTGAGATAGGTGAGGTACTCGCTGCTGGATGCAATCAGTTGAACCGAGTCGTTGGCTAAGCCAGTACCCAATGCATTGACTTGCCGCGCCAGTGGTTGCATGCTGGCATGTGAGGTCTTGACAGCGATAGCCCTGGCAGGCGGCCGCTGACCATTGGTCTCTTGCTGGGTTTGGTAAAATAAATAGGCTGCCAACAACGCGAGGGCGGTTAGCAAGAAAAGGACAATGGCAGAATATTTTTTAGCCACAACAACTCCAGTCATTAAAATCAATGCATGTGCGCTTGGTGCAAGCACCCCTATTGTATGTAAATTAGCGACGTTTGGATTTCATGTTGTCGCAGTGAAGCCGGTATTGGTCGTATAAAGGAGCCGCAACTGATCTGGCCCAAGATAGCAAGCATTTATCGAATCCAGTATAGTAAAGAGCGAAGCAGCAGAGGACTTTTTGGGCATGACAGCAGTCGATGAGAGCGGAGCTCCTTTTAAGCGCTACAAAGCCAGTGGTAATGAAGGTGGTGCCATCACCTTGTTGATCAGTGCCGGCGTTTTTGTGGTGTTGGCATTGTTTAGCTGGTTGTTTGTCGAGCAAGCAACCCCCATGCTGGCGATTGCCTTTATCGCATCCGCTATTGGCATCTTCGCAGGGTGGGCGAAATTATCCGAGCCATTGTATGGGGTGGTTTGCGATGAGCAAGGCTTGCACTACCACCATCGAAAAGGGAGTTGGTTGTTGCCCTGGCAGGCCTTTAGCCATTGCAGCCCTCAGCCTGATTTGGAGCATGAAGTCAATTACATTGCTTTTAAAGTCACCGACTTTCATGCTTTTTTGCAGCATTTGCCACTGCGTCTTGCCATTAAACTGATGATGGAGCAGCGCGCACTTTGGTTTGCTGTATTAAAAGAAAAGTGCCCACAAGGCCAGTGTGCTACTGAGTGGTTGGCAGAAAAGGATCGGTTCTCGACTCCGCAGCAGAACTATGATGGCATTCTGGCCATGTTTGCCAACCGGATGCAAAAGCTTGGACAGTTTTGTGGTTACGAACTCTTTATCCCGCTGAATTGCATTGATGCCCCGGCTGCGCAGTTTTGTAAGGAAGTGAATTTACTGCGAATGCAGCAACTCACCACAGCCATGGAGTCAGGCTCTTAGGCTAGACAGTTCAGAATGGCTGTATCATAATAAAATTAATTTTACAGGATGACGTCAGGTAGCAATGCATGAATAATTACGAAAAAGCATTTCTGGTCAGTGGCCGGAATACCATTATCCACAAGCAAAAGAAAGTTGACCTTGTCATTATTAATGATGATGAAGATCCGCCACTTATCGTAACACGCCACGGCGTGAAGCCATTTAATGAGCCAGTTCCGGCCAACAGAGCCGAAGCCAAAGAGCGCTATTTGGAGTTGGTCGATATCTCCAGCACCGATGTTTTTGGCGAGTGTAAAACTTTGCTTTTTGTACAGGCACTGAACAATAAAGAATACAAAATCGACTATAGCAAATCCAATACCAACCTTTTTATCCGGGTGCATCAGGATAATTATATCTAATCTGCACTTAAGCCCTGTGCAAAGTAGGTACAGGGCTTGCCTTTCTGCTCCTTTTTTGTTTCATTAGCACTATGACAACATGTTGTGGTGCTTTTGTCCTGTGAGTGAGTCGGCCATCCGTTTTCTAGAAAAAGAGCAGCAGGTACATGCTGTGGTCCCTGTTGCTGAGCAAGCGCTGACTGTTGATGTGCTGAAAGAGCACTTGCAGGCAGCGGGCTTTGGACGTTGCAAGCTGGTGCCGGAGCAAATTAAGAATTTGTTGGCTCATTACGAGCAAGAGCAGCAAAAGGTCAAAGAGAAGCTACAGGCTCCCGGGAGTAAAGAGCTCACCTATTGGGTGGCTGAGAAAATTCCGGCTGAGTTGAGCTTCAACATTGCCGAAGACAAAATGTCTGCGTCAGCACACATTACTGCAGCCTACGGTGGCGAGCCGGTTTCTGCCAATGCTTTGGTGAAAGCGGCCCAAAAAGAGGGAATTGTTTTTGGGTTTATCAAAAATAACATTATTCATCTGGTGGCTCAGGCCAGCAAAGCCGAGCCTGGCACCAAGTTAAAGCACGTTATTGCCCAAGGGCGTGCTGTGACTCAGGGCGAGAACTCGCGTTTTGAACCTCTGATCCCGTCCATGGAAAGTCGCCGCAATCGCCCGGTGTTAAATCCTGAAGATAAAAAAGCAGACTTGCGTGATTTTGGTGTGATCCCCTCCATTGCGCCGGGTGAGCCTCTGATGCGTCGGCACCCTCCCACCACCGGTAAAGAAGGCATGACGGTCACAGGTGAACCCATACCGGCGATGCCAGGCTTAACGGTTGAATGGAACCTGGGGGAGGGAGTTGGTTTATCCGCAGAAGATCCGGATTTATTAAAAGCAACAAAGGATGGTCTGCCGCGGGTCATTGAGGCAGGTGCCACTGTCGATGATGTCTTCAGTGTTAAGGAAGTGGATAACAGCACCGGCCACATAATTTTTAAAGGCTCGGTGGTGGTCAATGGTGATGTGCATGAAAGCCTGAAAGTTATTGCTGGTGGCAATATTTTTGTCAAAGGTATTGTCGAAGGGACTTTGTTGGAAGCCGGTGGCGATGTCACCATTCAAGGGGCGGTGATAGGACACCAAATATCCAACCCGGATGCTGAAAGTGAGTACAGCACGGTGGTCAAAGCCAAAGGCGATATCCAGTGCAATATGGCGCAGTATGCCCGTTTCGGTTGTGGCGGTAATCTCTATGTCAACAAGCAGTTGGTGCACAGTGCGGTAGAAGCACATAGTGTCTATGCCGGTCCCGAAGAAAAACCCACCGGAAAAATTATCGGTGGCAACTTCTATCTGGATAAAGGTGTCTATGCGGGCAGTATTGGTGCTTTGTCCATCAGCTCTATTTTGATTCGACTAAATCGACTGACCGATCCCATCGTGGAAAAGCAGGAGGTCCTCAGGGCCAGTGTCACCGGCTTGAAGCACGATATGGAAGGTGTAAAAGAAAAAATAGAGCAGTTTAAAAAACTTGAAGGCAGTGCCGCCATTGAAGCGCGTCTGAATGAGTTAACCACCGAGTTTGAAGATTATCGCCGCACAGCGACCGAGCTGATAGCGGATATCCGTAAACTGGAAGAGCAGCGCAAAGCCTTGTTAGCGCAAGCGGAAGTCATTGCCCGTAACGAGCTGTTTTCTGCAGTGGAAGTGCACTTCGATAAAGAAATTGTCCGTAGCCGGCGCGAATATGGTCCCTCTAAAATTCACTTGGTCGGTGTCAAACCTGAGATTGAGCCACTGTAAGCGAAGGGCTTTGGCCTAAAGCTTGCAGTGCTACTGTCTTCCAGGGAGATTCAATTTGCCCTAAAGGAGAGACGGAGCCATGTTGAACCGCTATTGCTTGATGTCTTTGCTGTGCTTGTTGCTCATCGCTTGCGGTGATAAAGGCACACAAGCGGACGATCTTGCCAGCGTCAATGCTGGGCTGGATCAGCAGCTGTATGCCGGCGCTACGCTTAACTTGAGTGCAAAAGGCGACCCGCCTGGCGGGGACTTTAGCTGGCATCAACTCAGTGGGCCAGCACTGGCTGATTTTCCTTTCAGTGGAGCAACCATCTCGATACCTTTGCCAGATGACCTTCCTGAGTCCCGTTTAATTTTTGAGGTTCGCTATACCCTGAGCGACGGGCGTTTATTGCGTGACCGGGTTCAGGTGGATGTCATGCGTCCTGTATCGGCGCCGGTTGCTTTGGTGCAAGGCGGTTTGGCTGATGGAAACTATGCGACTACAGGCCAATACATTCAACTGGATGCAAGCGACTCTTTTGATCCAGAAGGGCAAGCACTTTCCTTTTTATGGCAACAAGTTGCAGGGCCTGTTGCCTGGTTGCAGCAGCCAATCAATCAGCCCGTTCTGTTATTGAAGGCTCCGTTGTTGGCGGACGATAGCGAATTCCGGTTTGAGCTTTTTGTGCAGAATGAAGCCGGGTTGTCGGATGCTTTGGAGGTTGTGCTGTTGGTGCAGGGCAATACCGCAGGGATTTATGCCGATGCAGGTTTGGATCGAACCGTTCTGGAGTTTCACACCAGCTGGTTGGATGGCTCAAACTCTGCCTCTTTGCGCAGTGCTGTCGATTGTCACTGGACACAGCTTGCCGGATCGCCGGTCCAGTTGATGGATGCCGAGGCTTGCCATACCAACTTTGTCGTGCCGGACAGCAGGCAGCATCCTGAGCTACGTTTTCAGCTGCAGGTACAGGACAGTACCGGTGCCCAGGCAAGCGATGAGGTGGTCTTGACAGTGTTATCTTCAGGTTTGCATTATCGGGTCGATACCGGCCAAAGCCAGTGTTACGATAGTTTGGGTCAGATTGCCTGCGATGATCAGGCTTATCCCAGGCAAGATGCTGATTTTGGACGCGATGCGATAGCGTCTTTACTGAATAAAACGGGTGTGGGACGTGCAGGCTTCGATTTAAGCAAACTGGACCCTTATGGTGATGAACTGCCGCGTGATGCCACCGATTTTGCCTGTGTGCGGGACAATGTAACCGGGCTTATCTGGGAGGTGAAAGAACCTGCGGCGGCCAGTGTTGCAAGTGCCAGTCTGCGCGCGGCAAGCAATTATTACAGCTGGACCAGTGAGGGCGAGGGGCATGCTGGTAACCTTGGAGAAGCTGCTCCAGC